>JBBRHN010000130.1:0-6905 GCA_038222685.1 Chthoniobacterales bacterium
ATTGCGCCCGAGCTTTATCTCAAGCGTCTGCTGGTCGGCGGCTTTCCGAAAATTTTTGAACTCAACAGGAACTTCCGTAATGAAGGCATTTCGCGGAGGCACAACCCGGAATTCACCATGCTGGAAGCGTATCAGGCCTTCGCCGATTTTGAGCAGATGGCCGGGCTGGTTGAAGAAATGGTCTGCCACTTGGCCGCTACGATTTGCGGTGGATTGACGATCGATCATCGCAATGCGGACGGTGAGATCGTGAAGACGATTGATCTCACGCGTCCGTGGCGTCGAGAGCGCTACGCCGACCTCATTGAAGCCGCAATCCCGGGCTGGTATGCTCTCGACTCAACTGCCCGTCGCGCCCGGTGCCATGAGCTGCGACTCGACATCGGGCATTGCCACGAGGACTTTGAGGTGACCCAGCACGTTTTCGAAAAACTTGTCGAGGAAAAGACCATCAACCCGCTTTTTGTAACGCATTGTCCCGAGGAACTCGTCCCGCTGGCCAAGCAAAACGTGGCCGACGATTCGCTCGTCGACGTCTATGAACTCGTCATCAATGGACAGGAAATCTCCCCCGGCTACTCCGAACTCAACGATCCCGACGTGCAACGCGCGCGCCTCGAACAGCAGAGCGGCGGCGAAACACAGAGCGTTGATGGCGATTTTCTTCACGCGCTGGAATACGGAATGCCTCCCGCCGGGGGCATTGGCATTGGCATAGATCGTTTGGTGATGATGTTGACCGGTGCCGAGAGCATACGCGACGTGATACTGTTTCCGCACATGCGCCCCCGCGCGGGCGCCTGACCTGCGTGCGCCGCGTCGATGTGGAGTTCGAAATTGTCGGCGAAACAGACGATCTTCTCGCGGTCAACAAACCGGCGGGCTTACTCGTGCATCCGACGAAACCCGACGGGCCGCGCACGCTGTGGGACGGATTGCGCGATCTTCTCGGTTACGAAATTGCAAACGGTGGCCAAGCCTCATTGATCAATCGCCTCGACCGCGAGACAAGTGGGATCGTGCTCGTCGCCAAATCCTCCGCCGCCGCGCGCCGCGCCGCCATCGCCATGCAGGAGGGGCGTGTGCAAAAAACGTATCAGGCGATTGTCTGGGGCTGGCCGGAACGCGACGAGTTCGAAGTCGATGCGCCGATTATTCGCTGGGGCGAAGTGGCCGAGTCCCCCATTTGGCTGCTTCGCGCCGTGCATCCGGACGGTGCTGTGGCTCGCACGGCCTTTACGGTGCGCCGACGTTATAAGCGTGGTGAGGAAAAGTTCACGCTGATCGAGGCGAGGCCTCTGACCGGACGCACGCACCAAATCCGCGTGCACCTCTCGCGCATCGGCCACGCGGTCGTCGGCGACAAAATCTACGGGCCATCGCCGGATTGCTACTTGGAGTTTATTAAGACCGGTTGGACGGCGGCACTCCAGTCGCGTCTCTTGCTAAGCCGCCACGCGCTCCACTCCTCCGGTTTGGCCCTGCGCTGGGGGGATGTCCCGCTCGCTTGGACGAGCGAGATTCCGTGCGACATGTCTGGTTTTTTGGAGCCCTTGCAACTAGCGTCTCTATGATGAATGAGAGTGTTTCTTCGCTGCCGCGCACCGTCGCAATCGTTGTTGCAGCCGGCGCAGGCCGAAGAATGGGCTTCGATAAAGTCGTCGCCCCTCTGGCTGGTCGTCCTGTCGTCATGTGGTCGCTGGCGGCCTTTCAGCATTGTGAGGATGTCGAGTCCGGGCTCCTCGTTTGTGCGGCGGGACGTGAAGATGAGTTCCGCGCTCTGGCGTCGAATTTCCCAAAATTTCAGACCTTCGTCGTCGGCGGAATCGAACGAATGGATTCCGTCCTCAACGGCCTAGAGGCATTAGCCGCAGCGCCCCCCGCTATCGTCGCCGTGCACGACGCCGCGCGTCCGCTAATCACGCCCGACCTCATTTCAGCCGTGATCGGATCCGCAGCGGAGCGCGGTGCGGCCGTCGCGGCAGAGCCCGTAAGCGATACACTTCAACGAGCCGGGGGCGCGGGAAATCTCGTCGAGACCGTTTCGCGTCAAAACCTTTGGGCCATGCAAACTCCCCAGGCGGCGGGCTACGAACTCCTCCGGGCCGCTCTACGGACGGCCAGCACTGCCCGGCACCCGGTCACCGACGAGATCTCCGCGTTGATCGCAATGGGGATTCAGCCTCACGCGGTTTCGCATTCGGACTTGAATTTCAAAATCACCTGGCCGCGCGACTTGCAACTCGCCGAGGCTGTGCTGGCGAGTCGTCGCGGGTAAGCATCACTTTGGATGGGATGATCTAAATGCTGAAAGACGCGATCTCTCGAATCCCGTGGGCCGGTCTGGCAGAGCCTTTCCGCACGCTCCTCTTCCCTGCCCACTGCGCGGGATGCCGGTGTCGCGTGGACGAGGGGAGTGACTTTTGTCCGTCCTGCGCTGCGGAAATCGAATGGATTGTTCCCCCTCGATGCGAGACGTGCTCCCAGCCGTATGTGGGGATGACGCCCGCATTTACATGCCCGAACTGCCGGGGCGAGGCATTTTTCTTCGAGTGCGCGGTCGCCGGGGTGAGGAGTCGAGGGGTTGTGCGCGACATGGTGCATCGCCTCAAGTATGGTCGCGAGATCTGGCTGGCGCGGGTGCTGGCGGGTTTGATGGAGCGCGGTTTGAGTGATCGGCGCCTGGCTGGCGCGGGTATCGACATACTCGTGCCAGTCCCGCTGCACCCGCGACGCCTGCGCGAGCGTGAATTCAATCAAGCATTTCTTCTTGCCGAGCAACTGGCGGTAAGATCGGACCTGATGTTTCGCGACGTGCTCGTCCGCCGTCGCTACACGACGACACAGACCCAGCTCGACCGGCGCGGGCGAAGGCAAAACTTGCGGCACGCCTTCATTCTGCGCAAGAATACCGATGTGATCGACAAGAACATCCTTTTGATAGATGATGTGCTCACGACGGGATCGACTCTCGATGCCTGCGCCGAGGCTCTGCTGGACGCTGGAGCGGCATCCGTGCGAGGCCTCACCGTGGCGCGAGGCTAGAAAAACGAACTTATGGCTATTTTTAAAAAACCCATTCTGATGGCGCTCGGACGCAAAACCCGAGAGATGCCCGAGGGTCTGTGGACTAAGTGTCCTTCCTGCGGCGAAGTCATTCACAACCTCGCGCTCGGCGAGAACCATCAGATTTGCACGAAGTGTGATCATCACTTCACGATGGGCTCGCGTGAGCGCATTGATCTACTCACCGACGCGGGCAGCTTCGCCGAAATCGATGCCAGCCTCACTTCGGTGGATGCGCTCGAATTCAAAGGCGTCGCGACTTATGCGGAGCGCCTCAAGAGTTACCGCGCGAAGACAGGCCTCGTCGATGCCATCTGCACGGGCACGGCGAAAATCGACGGTATCGCGGTCGGCCTCGGTGTGATGGATTTCAGCTTTCTCGCAGCGACGATGGGCTCTGTTGTCGGCGAGAAAGTGACGCGCCTCATCGAGCTGTGCACGAAGCGAAAAATCCCCGTGGTTCTCGTGTGTGCATCGGGCGGTGCGCGGATGTATGAGGGCATGTTGAGTCTCATGCAAATGGCAAAAACGAGCGGCGCGCTTGCGCTGCACGCGCAGGCGAAGCTACCCTACATTGCGATTCTCACGAACCCGACGACCGCTGGCGTGATGGCGAGCTTCGCCTCCCTTGGCGACATCACGATGGCAGAACCCAAAAGTATGATCGGGTTTGCTGGACCACGGGTGATCCGCGAAACGACCCATCAGACGCTTCCCGATGGTTTTCAAACGGCGGAGTTTTTAGAGCAACGCGGTCTTATTGATTTGATCGTTCATCGCGCAAAAATGAAAGTGACGCTCGCGATGCTCCTTTCTTACCTATCGGCCAAGTGACCTACCAAGAGTCGCTGGCATGGCTTTATTCGACGCAGCAGTTCGGCATCAAGCTCGGGCTCGAGAATACGATTCGTCTCCTTGATGGATGCGGTAACCCGCACGATGGGCTCCGGATTCTCCACGTCGCTGGCACCAATGGCAAAGGCTCGGTTTGCGCGATGTTGGATGCGATCCTGCGCCGGGCCGGGCACCGCACCGGTCTTTACACCTCGCCGCATCTGGTCGATTTTCGTGAGCGGATTCAAGTCGACGGCAAGTGGATTTCTCGTGAGTTCGTGGCCGGTAACCTCACGCGGCTGCGCAAACTCTGCGCGGAATGTACGCACCCGCCGACGTTTTTTGAGATATCGACGGTGCTCGCGCTCGAAGCGTTTTCCGAGGCCGCATGCGATGTCGTCGTTCTCGAAACTGGCATGGGTGGACGGCTCGATGCGACCAACGCGGTGACTCCGATCGTCTCGATCATCACTCCCATCGCAATGGATCATGCGGAGTGGTTGGGGAACACGATCGGGAGAATTGCAGCGGAGAAAGCGGGCATCATCAAAACCGGTGTGCCTGCCGTGTCCGCGCCTCAAGTACCTGCTGCCTCCGAAGTGCTACGGCAAAAAGCAAATTCCACGGCTTCAGCGCTTACGTTTGTCTCGGAACCTTGGCCGGGCGCGCTCGCGTTGCCGGGAGAGCATCAAACGTGGAACGCGGCTCTCGCCGTTCTTGCACTCGACGCGGCCGGTCTCCGCCCCGCGGACGAGAGCGTTAGCGGAGCACTCGCCGGTGTCCACTGGCCAGGAAGATTCCAACGGCTCTCCAGTAAACTCGTTGTCGATGGGGCGCACAATCCGCACTCAGCCCGTGCGCTTGTGAACACGTGGAAATCGGTTTGCGGCGATGAAAAAGCGGTAGTCGTTTTCGGTGCTCTTAGGGACAAGGACTACCGGGAAATGCTGGACATTCTCGGCGAAATTGCGGTGGAGTTTTTGTTCGTTCCGATTGCAAGCGCCAGAACGGCGAGGCCCGACGAGTTTGTTGAATGCTCAACGATTCCTTCTCGCACATTTGAAGACCTGCCTGGCGCGCTCAGCGAGACGCGGGGTCGGCTGACTTTAATCACAGGCTCTTTGTTTTTGGTGGGCGAAGTCTTGGCGCTTTCCTAGCAACTCAAGCTACGAGCAAAAGCGATCGATCGCAATTTTGCATCGGCATACGATGGCTCGTAATTAAAGCCGGCCTGAACTCAATACGCCGAGTTCGGCGGACGGAAGAGTTGCACCGCCGTGAGATAAACCACGCGAACATCGAGCATGAAAGACCATGCCTCGATGTATTCGATGTCGCACTCCACACGTTTCACGATGTCATCGCGGGTGAGTGCCTCACCGCGATACCCCCGCACTTGAGCCAACCCGGTCACGCCGGGTTTAACAAAGCTCCGAACCCGGTAGGTTGTCATGGCATCGGCAAAAATGGTGTCGTGTTGAGTCATGTGTGGACGGGGACCGACCAAACTCATTTGCCCGCGCAGGACATTGAGAAACTGTGGAAATTCGTCGAGGCTGAATCGCCGCAGCCAGCGGCCCGACGGGAAGACACGCGCGTCGTTGACGGTGGCCTGCGCGCTCGTTTCGCTTCCGGCGACGAACATCGTGCGAAACTTCAGAATCCGGAACGGGTTGTTGTCGATCCCCGAACGAACTTGACGGAAAAACAACGGCCCCGGAGCCTCCTTCCTCTGGAGCAACCACACCAACAACATCATTGCCGGCAACACGAGGCAGACCATAGGTAGACTCATCGCGATGTCGAGTGCGCGCTTCTGAACGCGGTTGACGAAATTCTGCAATGGCTCTTCGCGAACCTCAATGAGGTCCAGATTGTCGCATCGGAAAAAACTCACGCGCCTTTGAAAAAACTCGTCGAGATCGTTCACCAATGAGACGCGGCATCCGTGGTTCTCCGCGAGGCGCATCCAGTCGCCCAGCATCCGGCGGTCTCGAGGGCTCCCTAAAATGAGGATATTCCCAATGTCCACCTCGCTTTTCAGGACGCGTTCCAAGTCCCCCGGCCCCCCCAGTTTGCGAATCCCAAACGGCACCCCGCCCGCCTCCGCCTCCGCCTCCGTCAACAAGCCGACCGTCTCCATTCCAAAAAGTTTAGCCTTCGACAAAAGCGACTCAACTTTCGATACCTCTGACGGTTTGCCGATCAACAACAGCTTTTGATTTTCCGAACCCAAAAAATGCCGCAGCAAGTTGAGTGCGAAGTAGCGATTAAAAATCACCAGCACTACATAAGCCATTGGCAGATACGTGAAGAGGAACAATCGCGAAATCAGATCATCCCGCGTCAACACCAGAAACAACCCAGTGATCGCCGTCGAGAAGACCATGTGCCCCCAGATAAAGAGGTGGCTTTCCACAATTCCCGACGTCATCGAAAAAATATCGTGCTGCTTCGAACTCATAAACGAGAGCTGGAACCCCAGCGTAATCGCGAGGAAATAGTTGAAGTAATCCGAAAAACCTGTCAGCGAAAAACTCGGCGAGAGCGAGTTCAAAAGCAGGAAGTATCCCCAAAACAAAATCGTCATCAACGCCGTCGCCGCAATCAGGTACGACTGGATCAGCCCCAATTCACGATGTCGGAACATATGTCTTCAAGTAATCAATCGGTTGCACCGTTCCCTTTTTCGGCACTTGTTGGAGAAACCTCAAGCCTCATCGCGCCGGAAACGAAAAGAGTCCCAGCGGGGAGATCGGCAGAGCCACCCGGAGAGAGGTTTCGCGCAGCCCATCACGCCGCGCAATAATTCTCAAAAATTGCCTTGATGGCACCATCTGAGTCCTCTCTATTAATCATCAGCGATTCCTGAGTAGCTCAGTGGTAGAGTCCCGGCCCGCCGGGATTAACCGATGAGCAAAAAGAGGCAGACAAAATAATTCCTGAGTAGCTCAGTGGTAGAGTCCCGGCCCGCCGGGATTAACCGATGAGCAAAAAGAGGCAGA
>JBBRHN010000131.1:0-6904 GCA_038222685.1 Chthoniobacterales bacterium
CGCGTTTGGGCGTGGATTCAAGAAAATCCGGCGGTTGGCGGACTTGACTTGTGATTGAGGATGCGAGCTAATCGCTGTTCACATGTGCGGCATTGCAGGTCTCATTAATGCCCGGACGGCGGTATCCCCCGGCAGTTTGACTCGATTCGTGGATTCGCTCCAGCATCGCGGGCCGGATGGGCGTGGGGTGTGGATTGATGGTTCGGTGGGGCTTGCTCACAGGCGTCTGGCTATTCTCGATCCAGATGCGCGCGCGAATTGTCCGCTGGAATATCTTTCTCCCGGACGGAGGAAGTTTGTGATCACGTTCAACGGGGCGGTTTACAATTTTCTCGAATTGCGGCGTGAGTTAGAGGCGTGCGGGCATATTTTTCGGACGACGGGAGATACGGAGGTGGTGGCGGCGGCGTTTGCGGAGTGGGGCGCGGCTTGTCTTGGACGATTGAATGGCATGTGGGCGATGGCGATTTGGGATGCGGAGCGCAGGGAGCTTTTTCTTGCGAGGGATCGTTTTGGTGTGAAGCCGCTCTACTATGTCGAGCAGGCGGAGTTTTTTGCATTCGCTTCGGAGCTGAAGGCGTTTGGATTTTTGGATGGATTTGCGGCGCAGATGGATCGCGAGAGCGCGATCTTGTCGGTGGGTGAGGTTTTTGCGCTGGAGGCGACGGACCGCACGCTGACGCGGGGCGTGCGGAGTCTTCCTGCGGGACATTTTGCGTGGTTTGGGGCTGGCGGGTTGAAGGTGGAACGCTGGTGGTGCACGGCGAATGCGCTGCCGGAGATTCCGGAGCGTTTTGAGGATCAGGTGGATGAGTATCGCAGGGTCTTTGATGAGGCGGTGCGCGTTCGTTTGCGCAGCGATGTGGCCATTGGCACGAGCCTGAGCGGGGGCTTTGATTCGACGGCGGTGTTGTGTGCGGTGGCGCGCTTGGGGCGCGAGCATGGGGAGCGGGCGACGGATGACTTTCAGCGGGCTTTTACGGCGGTTTTTCCGGGTTCCGCCAACGACGAGACGGAGTCGGCGCGGATGGCGGCGGCTTATGCGGGAGTTGCACTGACGGAGTCGAATTTCCAAGCGTTGGATCCGTTGGAGGACATCGAGAAAGTTTTGTATGACTTTGAGGGTTTCTATCTGACTTTACCGACGCCGATTTGGAGAATTTACCGCGAGATCCGCCGAGGTGGGGCGCGGGTTTCGATGGATGGACATGGTGCTGACGAAGCGATTGGAGCCTACAAGAACTCTGACTTTGCGGTGTTTCACGATGCACCGGGTTTGTTGAGTCACCCGATGGAGACGTGGCGAAGGATGCAGGCGTTTGCGATGAGCCCGACGGATCCAGAGGGAAAGTGCCCGGCGGGTTGGGGGGCGGCTTCGGCGGCGGCGTGGCGGAGCCATCCCTCGCTGGCGTTTCCGCGGTCGGCGACGCAACGTCTGGAACGGATTCGTGAGAAGGCGGCGAGGAGACGCGGGTTGGTTGCGCCGCGACATTTCCTGCTTAAAGCGGCACGGAATTCAGTCGATGCAAGCCAGTTTGTCGCGGCGACGGACGCAGATCGTCTGCCTGGGGTGCCGGACGCGCTCAATAACGAACTCTACCAAATGTTTCATCGCTCAATTCTGCCGACGCTTTTGCGTAACTACGACCGGATGTCGATGGCGCACGGGGTTGAAGTGCGAATGCCGTTTATGGATTGGCGACTGGTGACCCTGTCGTTCGCATTGCCGGCTGCAGCCAAGATTGGCGCGATGCAGACGAAGCGCATTGCCCGCGAGGCACTGCGGGGGAAGATGCCGGAGGAGATTCGATCTTCGCGGGTGAAAATCGGGTTTAACGCGCCGATGGAGGATTTGATGGCCTCGCGATTTCGGGATTTTGTCGAATCTGTGATTCCTGCCGAGCACGATCTTATCGATGTGGCGCTGCTGCGGCGAACGATTTCAGCATGCGCGCGGGCCGGAACTTGGAAGCAAAACGCACCGCGCATCTGGCGGACGGTGCATTTTTTGTGGTTCGAGAAATACTTCTTCCGTGCGCGCTGAGTTAGCGGGTGTCAGGCCTATTCGAATCGGCTGATTTTTTGGAAGAGCGCGAAACGTTCGGCGATCTGCGGGGTGTCGACGGTTTTGAGGCGTTCGAGACTGAAGGCTTCGACGTTGTAGCTGGCCATGACGCTGCCATAGACGACGGCTTTGCAAAGGGCTGCAAAGGTCACATCGCGGCCTTCGGTTTCGCGGGCGAGGAATCCGGCGAGTCCGCCAGCGAAGGTGTCTCCGGCACCGGTTGGATCGTGGATGTCTTCGAGGGGATAGGCGGGGCAGCTGAAGAACTGGGAATTGTCGCCGAAGAGGAGGCAGCCGTGTTCGCCTTTCTTGATGGCGACGTATTGCGGGCCGAGGGCCTGGATGGCGCGTCCGGCCTTGATTAGGCTAGTCTCGCCGGTGAGTTGGCGCGCCTCGCCGTCGTTGAGAATGAGCATGTTGACGCGGCCAAGGAGGCGGATGAGCGAGTCTTTCGCGATGTTGATCCAGAGATCCATGGTGTCTGCGATGACAAATCGTGGCGACGCGACCTGGTCGAGGACGTGGTGTTGCAAATCGGGCGCAATGTTGGCGAGGAGGACGATGGATGGGGAGCGGTAGGATTCCGGCAGAACGGGGGTGAAATGCTCGAAGACGTTGAGTTCCACGGAGCGGGTTTCGCGAGTGTTCATGTCCCACATGTATTCACCCGACCAGCGAAAGGTTTTGCCCGGGACGATCTGGAGTCCGTCGAGATCGATCTGGCGGCTTTTGAGAAGTTCGATGTGTTCTTTTGGGAAATCTTCGCCGACGATACCGACGAGGAGGACGGGGCAGAAATTGGAAGCGGAGACCGCGCCGTAGGATGCCGAACCGCCGAGAAGGTTGAGGTGCTCGGCGAGCGGGGTTTTGATGTCATCCAGCGCAATGGAACCAACAATGAGAACGGGCATAGGCCGCGAAGAGTGCTGGTTTGCCGTGGAGGGGGCGAGAAAAAAATGACTCTCGTGGATGCGCTCAAAGCCTTTCCTCCGTAGTGAATAATCGCCGGATCCGAGATTGCGCGCCACGGCGCCACGGTCGCCCGGCTGGCATTCTTGTTGGTGTTGCCAACGAGGACGACTGGTTCGACTACCGATTGGAGCATGACCCTCGTTTTCTCGGACTCATTGCCAGCGCAGGCGCTAGTATCGGGACACCCCGAGAGTGTCCCGTCGGGCTTGAGGCGGAGCGTTTTGTTAAAATCGCGCTGGTGGCATTTTTCAAAAGCCGGACTGTTGTCACAAATCTTTGGATTGCCCGGAGATTGCAGATTGGCGACCCCAGCATGGGAAGTCGCTACTGCGCAGAGATCGGGACGATGTGGGAAGATCAGTAAACGGATTGAAAAAGCAGGAAGCAAGAACTGCCCCCCACTGAACCCATTTCCCTCAACCCGGCCTTTCCGCGAAGGGGTTTTCCACGGTGATTCCGAAGTAGCTGGTATCATTCGACAAATCCTCGCTGAGGATGCAGGTGCAACCTGCGGCCTCGGCTGCGGCCACGATCATGGAGTCCCACCATGAGAGCTGGTAACGGCTCTGGACGGCGAAGGCACGCGTGAGGATAGGCATGTCGATCGGAAGGGGATCCCACGCGGAGAGCGCCTCGACATCGTCCCAGGCCTCTTCCGGGGAAAGTCCGGGATCGAGTTTGCGGGTCACATTGACAAAATACTCGTTCAGCACCTGCACGGAAAGTCGACCGGCTCTCGTCTCCCAAAGCTCGGCAAGCTTTGCGGCAGCGATCACCTGTTTCCGTGGCTCTGACGCATCTCGCCAATACAGCAGGACATTGGTGTCCACGAAAATGTTATCGGTCATACAAGCTATCCCTGTCCGGGTAAGCGGAGTGAGAGGATTTTAGCGGCGTCGGGGTCTTGCCCAGGAACCTTTTCTTGGCGCGCTCATAATGCTGTTCCGCGAGCATTTTCCTGCTCAGTTCTGCTCCCAGCATCCGGGATACACTCGTGTCGTGACTGGCCGCCCAGACCTTGGCCCACCGAACTACGCTCTCATCTAGAGTAATGGTCACGTTTTTCATGTAGCACTAGAATAGTGTTAATCATTATCGAAGTCAAGCAACGGGAAAAAGCGAACCTTGGGCTTCATGATCAAACGGCCTTGCCGTTTTTCAGAATTCTGCACCCCACTGAAAGTAGCGAAGGCCCAATTGTTGTTGACGCGTAATTCTTTAGGCGCGCCAAGGGGTGCTGTGACGCGTAAAGGTTGAGGCATGGAAAGCGTGATTCATTGGTTTCGGCGGGATCTTCGGATCACGGATAATACGGCGTTGGCGGCTGCAGTGGCGTGTGGCGGGACGGTGACGCCGGTTTATGTTTTGAGCGATTGGGAGGGAGTGCATTCTTGGACGGGGGCGAACCGGCAGGGGTTTCTGTGCGGATGTCTGGAGGCGTTGGCGGGAAATTTGAGTCGGATTGGCGGGCGGTTGATTGTTCGACAGGGCGAGGCGGTGGCGGAATTGGAGCGCTTGGTGGTGGAAACGCGGGCAGGGGCGATTTTTTTCAATCGCGATCCGGATCCGTTTGGGCGTGCGGTGGAGGATCGGGTGCGCGAGATGGCGCGGCGATTGGGGATCGAGGTGCGGGATTTTAAGGATGTATGTATGCATGAGAGGGATGAGGTGCCGAATGGTTCGGGGTTGCCGTTTCGTGTTTTCACTCCGTATTCGAAAGCTTGGCTGAAGTTGGCGAAGCCGGGGATGTCGGCGAAGCCAAAGGCGATGACGACGCCCGTCGGTGTTGAGTCTCTCGGGCTGCCGGGCTTGGCAACGTGGGGGCTGGGCGCGGGCGGCGAGGGGGTTGTGGCAGCGGGCGAGCGGGCGGCGAGGGGAAGGATGTTGGCTTTTGTGTCCGATGGGCTTGCGCTCTATGGCGGCGGACGGGATTTGCCCGGAGCAGGCTGCACTTCGCGAATGTCGCAGGATTTGCGTTTCGGGCTACTCTCGATCCGTGAGCTCTACGATCGCTGTTTGGCGCAATCGGAGGCGCTGCCGGCGGAGGGGCGCGACAGTGCGCGGAAGTATGTGAGCGAGTTGATTTGGCGGGAGTTTTACATGCAGATTCTTTGGCATTTTCCGGACGTGTTGAAGAATGAGTTCAATCCGAAGTTTCGCGGCATGCAGTGGCCGGGAGATGTCGCGAGTTTTGAGCGTTGGAAGGCTGGCGAGACGTGGCCTCGCGTTTGCGTCCGAGCCGCTGGAGCGCGCGAGCGGAGTCAAAGGTCAGTTCCGAATATGATCGCACGCTCATTTCCTGGAAGTCTCCGCGAAACTCCGCTGCCCGTTTCCACGATTCGCCAGCCGAGCTGCTTTCACCTAGCAGGGCCTGGGCCTCGCCGATCCAAAAGTGAATATCAGCGCAATTCGCCAGCGGGTGCCGCGCCTCCCCGAGGGATGGCGGCGGTTGCAGCGCCATCTGAAAGTGATTCAGCGCGGTGGAGGCCTCTTCTTCTGCGAGGGCCTGCTGACCAAGGAGGAGGTGCGCCCGCACGTATTGGCGGAGCACTTCTCCTTCGCCGCCTTCCCAAGGCTGAAAACGTCTTTCTGCCAGCACCACAGCCGCGACCTGTGGCTGGCCGCATTGAATGAAAAGAGCGCAGAATTCGATAGTGAGATCATCCCGGACTGACACCAATTCTTCTTCGGACTTCAAAAGGCGCAGTCGTTTTTCTGGAGCGACGCCAAGGCGTTTCGAGAGTTGATCGAACTCATAAAGAACCCTGGAATTTTTCGGAGCAAAACGCCGGGCTTGAGAGAAAGCGCGCCGGGCTGCACTTGGTTTGCGGGAAATGTTGAAGAGCCATATGCCAAGACAGCGCCAGATGACCGCATTGTCGGGTTGCAAACGGACCGCCGCCTGCCAGTGCCGAATAGCTTCGGCGTGCCGTCGCTTTGCGTAGAGCCAGTTCCCGATGGCACATTGCGCCCGGGCGTCTTCGGGGACGAGCGCCATTGTGTATTCCAACACGATCAATACTTCAAGCCGCGAGGGAAAGCATTGGGAGTGCCCGGAACGAGAAGCCATTTCTCTTGTCCTTGCTACATCATCGCGGTGCCCCGACCGTTCAAAGATCCAGGCGAGCGTGTAAAGTTGCATGGGACATGACTTGTCCCCTGCCCGCAGCAGTTCCGCCGCTTTGCTGTCCAGTCCGCAAAGGGCCAGATTGAAAGCAAGGTCGAGTCGAATGCCTTCGTCTCCCCGCCATTCCCGCCCGGCTAGGTGGCGCAACCAGGCGTCCAGCGGGTCGAGTGCGAGAGACTCCTCCAAAAATTGATCCTCGTTCCTCCCGAGCTTTCGCCCGGCCACGACGCGAAGCACCCGCGCACCAAGATTGTGCTGATCGAGCAGCAGGGAGTGCCGGAGATGTTCCCAAGCGACGTCCCATTGATCTCGTGTGCCGTCGATTTCGGCGAGGGCCAGATACGCAGCGGCGGCCCAGGCTTGGTTCCATGTGGCTTTGTAAAAGGTGGTGTAGGATTCTTCGTCACGTGCCTGATAGCGCAACGCCATTCCAAGTTGGTAATACGCTTCGCCATCCGCCGGATTCGGGTTGCGGTGGGTCTGGCGTTCGATGCTGCGGCAGAGGAATGAACTGATCCTCGGGGAAACGGGTGCCCCCCATCCGGTGCAGGTCCAGAGGGACACCTCAAAGCCCGCCTTTTCCGCGATCTCCCGAAGTAGGCCCATGTGTTGGTCGCCGCCCGCCCCGGCGGTTGTCCATTCGGTGTCTGGGAGGTGCGTTGTCTCCCATGGTGCCGCAGTGGAGAGGTCTTCGTTCTCCAATTGCAGACCGATGCCTCCCGCCTTGATCTTGCGCAACT
>JBBRHN010000132.1:0-6870 GCA_038222685.1 Chthoniobacterales bacterium
CCGTCCAGCGGGAGGTAGGGCAGGTGGAAATCCCATGCCAACTCACGAATTGCGCCGATACGCGAATCCACATCCAACCGCCATGCGCGACGATCTTCGGGGATCGGGAGCAGGAAGGGTTCTAACAAAAGAACGCGACACTTTGCCGCCAGCAAGCGCTCGAGGATTCTTCGATAACTGGCTTGAAACTCCGGAATCGGCGAGGCGAGTCCGGCGTCGAACGTCCTCCAAGTATCATTGATCCCAATGAGAATCGAAACGATATCGGGCTTCAACGAAAGGACATCCGTATCGAGTCGCGCTTCCAGATCATAAACGCGATTCCCGCTGATTCCGCGATTGGTTACGCGAACCTGCGGCAGCCGTTCCGCGATGATTTTCACATAGCCGTCGCCGAGGCTTCCTGCGGCGTTTCGATCCCATCCGCAGTCCGTGATGCTATCACCAAAAAAAACAATATGCTCGTTGGAGTTGATAGGCATGGGATCAATTATGCTGCCATGTAGGGCAGGGTGGCGGCGCGGGTTTTTACGTCGTCGATGCCTTCGAGAAGGTCGGCGATGGCGTCCCAGCGGCCAGTGACGAGGGCTTCTTTGGCGTGGTCGGGGAGCGACGCTGGGAAGTCCACGTCAGCGATGGTGAGCTTGTTCTCGAAGAGGTCGAGGGTGAGTGCCGCGGCAGGGTCGGACTCGATGATGTCGGCAACGGAGCGGATGTCGGCTTGGGTCATGACGGCGCAGGGCATGCCGAGCGTGATGGAGTTGCCGAAGAAAATTTCGGCAAAGCTCTCGGCAATGATGGCGCGGAAGCCGAAGCGATAGAGTGCTTGCGGAGCGTGTTCCCGCGAGCTGCCACAGCCGAAGTTGGAGCCGGAGAGGAGGATGCTGGCGCCGGTGAATCGCGGGTCGTCGAGTGGATGGATGCCGCCTTCGCGGGTGACGGCGGCGCGGGCGTCGATGAACGTGAATTCGCCGAGTCCGTCAAACGTGATGCACTTCATAAAGCGTGCCGGGATGATGCGGTCGGTGTCGATGTCGTCGCCAGGGACAAAAACGCCGCGACCGGTGGTTTGGGTGATTTTTTCGAGAGACATTTTATTTTAAATGCGAAATGGGAAATGCGAAATGCGGAATGGGTTATTTGAGGTCGAAGATTTCGCGGGCGTCGGAGATTTCTCCAGTGATGGCTGCGGCTGCGACCATGAGAGGGCTCATGAGGACGGTGCGTCCGGTGGGGCTGCCTTGGCGGCCTTTGAAATTGCGGTTGCTGGAGCTGGCGCAGAGTTGGTCGCCGACGAGTTTGTCGGGGTTCATGCCGAGGCACATCGAGCATCCGGCACCGCGCCATTCGAAGCCGGCTTCGCGAAAGATGGCAGCGAGGCCCATGCTCTCGGCGAGTGCGGACACGCCTTGGGAGCCGGGGACGACGATGGCTTTGACGTGATCGCGGACTTTGCGGCCTTTGATAAAGCGGGCGACTTCGGAGAGGTCGCTGAGGCGTCCGTTGGTGCAACTTCCCAAAAACGCGACATCGACTTTGGTGCCTTTGATTGGTTCGCCGGCTTTGAGATGCATGTGGGCGAGGGCTTCTTCGGCGGTGGCGCGGTCTTTTTCGGGCACGTCTTCGAGGCGGGGCACGCGTTCGTTGATGAAGATGGCTTGACCGGGATTGATACCCCACGTGACGGTGGGTGCGATGTCGGCGGCGTCATAGGTAACGATGTCGTCGTAATGAGCGTCCGGGTCGGAAGCGAAGCTTTTCCAACGGGCAACAGCGGGCTCCCAGGCATCGCCTTTGGGTGCGTAGTTGCGGCCTTTGAGGTAGGCGAATGTGGTTTCGTCGGGATTGACGTAGCCGACACGCGCTCCGCCTTCAATGGACATGTTGCAAACGGTCATGCGTTCTTCCTGGGTGAACGCATCGAATGTGGTTCCTCCGTATTCGTAAGCGAGGCCAAGCCCGCCGTTGACGCCGAGTTGGCGGATGATGTGGAGGATGACGTCTTTAGAGTAGACGCCGGGTGCGAGACGTCCGTTGACATTGATGCGGCGCACTTTGGGTTTGCGAATGGCCATGGTCTGGGTGGCGAGCACGTCGCGGACCTGACTGGTACCGATGCCGAACGCGATGGCGCCAAAGGCACCGTGGGTGGAGGTATGAGAGTCGCCGCAAGCGATGGTTGTGCCGGGTTGGGTGATGCCCTGCTCGGGGCCAACGATGTGGACGATCCCTTGTTGGCCGCTGGGCAGATCAAAAAATTTGACCCCGCTCTCTGCACAATTTTGGCGGAGCGCCTTGATCATGTCGTCGGCGAGCGAGTCACTGAAGGGCTCTTCGCGTTCGTCGGTGGGGACGATGTGATCGACCGTGGCGAATGTGCGCGAGGGGTAGAGGACTTTGAGATTGAGGTCGCGGAGCATGCCGAACGCCTGGGGGCTGGTGACCTCGTGGATGAGGTGAGTGCCGATGAGGAGTTGGGTGGATCCGTTTGGAAGGGTGCGCACGGTGTGGGCGTCCCACACTTTGTCGAGTAACGTCTGGCTCATAAAATGAAAGGTTAGATAGTGTAGCGCAGACCGGCTCGCTGGCAAGAACGGCGATGCAGCTTGTCAGCGGCGGGTCGAACCGATACCTTGATTGATCTTCCCTATCCCATGCCCAACGAACACGCTGAGAATTGGTTTTTAAGAAAGCACGACAACGGAGAAATCTTCGGCCCGATTCGTTTCGAACAGATTTTGTCGTGGGCGCGGGCGGCTCAGGTTAACCCGCTGGATATGCTCTCCACAGACGGAGAAAAGTGGACCAAAGCTCCGATGATTGCGGAGTTGCAGATGGACTGGTTGCTTGAGGTCACCGAGAACTTGCTTTATGGGCCAACGACGGCACCGGCATTGATCGAGTTTGCGCGGTTGGGAGAAATCACGCGGACGACGACCATTCTCAACTGCTGCAATGGCGAACGTATGATGCTGGCGCAAGCGCCGTTTTTTTCCGAGGACGCGCTGCGCCCGCCGATCGACGACTTGCGGGAGAGCCAACCGGCGAAGGGCGGCATCAAAATCAACTTGCAGCAACGCATTCGCGATTTGGAGGCGACGGTGATCGAGAAACGACTGCAACTCACTGCCGCGGCAGACAGCATTGTGAAGCTTGAGGCGAAGGTCCGGGATCTCGAGGAAAAGCTCCGCGACATTCGGGTCGGCAAACGTTAGGTCGGATTCGCCGCGTCGGTCGGTGTCGGGCCGGAGAGAAAGTAGAGGACATGCCGGAGGATGTCCCTCCATGAGAACGTTGCGGCCTCTTGGCCCTGGAGGGTTTAATCTGAAAAGGGAGATCGTTCAGGTGAATTACTCAATGGCGATACCGTTTTTCTCGAGCGTGAGTCCGGTGGCACGGGCGTAAGCGGCAATGGCGCGGATGTGGTCGGCGCGGGCGCGGAGTTCGTTAATCTCGGCGGTGGCGAGGTCGCGCTGGAACTGGAGGACTTCGAAGGTTGTGGTGGTTCCGCTGGCGAGGCGCGCTTGAGCGGCTTCAAGGGTTTTGCGGGAAAAGTCCAACGCGGCGCGAGAGGCTTCGATGCGTTTGCGTGTGGTTTCGATTTGGCCGGCGGCGTTGTCAGCCTCGACAAGAATGCTTTGTTCGAGGCGCTTGAGTTCAACGAGGGCGCGGGCGATTTCGAGCTTGTTGGCTTCGAGATTTCCGATGGCCTCGCGATTGGGGATGGGAAGGCTGCCGACGATGCCGGTGGACCAGGTGAGGTTTTGGTTGGCCTGTCCGCTCACGCGTTGAAAACTATCGACGAGCGATGTGTCGATGCCGTTGATTCCGAAGCTGGCGATGAGATCGAGGCGGGGGAGGGTTTGGTTGCGCGAGAAGACGACGTTGATCTGGCGCTTCTGAAGTTCGAGAAGTGACTGGCGGTAGTCCGGGCGGAGTTCGAAAGCTTTCGGGAAGTCCTTGTCGCGATTGGCGCGAAAGTTGGGAAGCTCCGGCAGTGACGCGATGCTGAGTCGGGTGTCCAGAAACCGAAAAATCTCATCCGTGACGAGTTGCTTGAGGAAGTTCTCGTTATCGAGCATCGCGCGTTGAGCGACAAGCACACGTTCGTCGCGCGAGGCGAGGTCGGCGCGGGCCTGGATGACATCGAGCGGCGACATCACGCCGATCTCGGCGCGCTTGAGATTGTCGCTAAGCAGCTGGGCGGCCAGTTCTCTCGATCGCTGTTCAACGCCAAGATTCTCCGTCGTAAAAAACAGTTCGCAGTAGGTGTTCACGGTATCGGTTATGACGTCGATGATTCGCGCGCGAAGCGTCCACTCCGAAATCGCGCGGTCGGCTCGCGCGATGCGGAGCTGCGCCAAATTGACGTCAGTGCCAAAGTTCCTCAATAACGGCTGAGTGATGCTGACTCCGAAAAACGAATTGAAGACATCATTTGCCTGGCGGGAGTCGGTGTTGCGAGTGGCCGAGCCTCCGATATCGTAGGTGAGGCCCCAAGGCGTGAGCCCGGAGATCGACGAATTGACCTCTGTCCCGCTTTGAAACGCAAAAAGATCGGCGGCCGGTCCGCCGGGCGTCGTGCCGGGCGAAACGAGGTCGTTGTTGAGCGTGAGCTGCTCCGTGTTGTTTTCGTCGTAGGTCACGGCCACTTGTGCGACGGGATCGAAAGTTCCGGAGGCTGCGAGTTGCCGTGCCTTTGCGATTTTTGGAGTGAACCGTTCGGCTCGGATCTGGAAATTTTTACCTAGAGCCATTCGGATGGCTTCGCGCAGGTTGATATCCAGCGTCGCCTCTGCCGCGCGGGCGGGCTGCATGCAAGCGCACACGGCAAGCGTGGCGGTGACGCAGTAAACACGGGAAAGGAGCATTTGCGGAAGCTACGCTCCCCGTGCCCAACGATCAAGCATCGCGCAAAAAACAACGCCTGCGCAACCGGGAGAATGTTATTCACTTTGGCGGCAGTCAGCGTAGGGTCGCCGGTATATGAATCCCTCTCTCCTTTCGGACGATGATTTTTATCCCTTGATCGAGGCGCGGCATAGCGATCCGTTCCGGATTCTGGGTTTGCGGGAGTTTCAAGGCAGGTGGTTGATGCGGGTGTTGCGTCCGGATGCGGCGAAAGTCGAGGCGCTCGGCGATAACGGGCAGCGGTTTGAGTTGGCGAAGATTCACGAGGGCGGACTTTTCGAACTGGCGCTCCCTGGTGTGCAGGAGGCGTTTTCTTACACGTTGCGCTTCACGGGGCACGGGGGCGACGTTTGGGCGGCATCGGATCCTTACGCATTCGGGCCTGTGCTCGGCGAGATGGATGTCTATCTATTTAACGAGGGCACGCATTACGACATCTATAAAAAACTTGGCGCGCACGTCCGCGAGATGAACGGCGTTCCCGGGGTCCACTTCGCCGTGTGGGCGCCGTCCGCGCAAAGAGTGAGTGTTGCTGGCGACTTCAACAACTGGGACGGGCGAATCCACCCCATGCGCAAACTCGTCCCCGCCGGCGTATGGGAGATTTTTCTTCCTGGCGTCCATGAAGGCGCGCACTACAAATTCGAAATTCGCGGCCCGCAGGGCGATGTCACGCTGAAGACGGATCCGTATGCGTTTTTTGCGCAGCATACGATTGAGACCGGCTGCATGGTTTTTGATTTGGAACGCTATACGTGGTCGGATTCCGTATGGATGGAGGCACGCCGCACACGCGAGCCTTACGCATCGCCGATGAGTATCTACGAGGTGCACCTTGGCTCATGGCAGCGGGTCGCAGAAGATGGCGGACGTTACCTTAGCTACCTCGAACTCGGCGACACACTGCTTCCGTATGTGAAAGAGATGGGCTTCACGCACATCGAGTTGATGCCGGTAATGGAGCATCCTTTTGATGGCTCGTGGGGCTACCAAGTGGTGAACTACTACGCAGCGACGAGCCGATTTGGGAATCCCGACGAGTTTCGCAATTTCATTGATCGCTGTCACCAGGCAGGCATCGGCATCATTCTCGACTGGGTGCCCGGACATTTTCCCAAGGATGCCCACGGCCTCGCTAAGTATGATGGCACTTGCCTCTACGAGCACGCCGACCCGCGCCTAGGCGAGCACATGGACTGGGGCACGCTTATCTTTAATTATGGTCGCAACGAGGTGAAAAATTTCCTCATCGGCAACGCGCTTTTCTGGATGGATGAATACCATATCGACGGGATGCGTGTCGACGCCGTCGCGTCGATGCTCTACCTCGACTACTCACGCAAACCCGGCGAGTGGATCCCTAATTGCTTTGGCGGGCGCGAGAATCTCGATGCGATTAATTTTCTCAAGCAATGCAATGAAGTTTGCTACGAGCGTTTTCCGGGCGTCACGATGATTGCAGAGGAGTCCACCGCGTGGCCCGGCGTGTCGAAGCCGACTTACGCAGGAGGTTTGGGCTTCGGGTTCAAATGGAACATGGGCTGGATGAACGACAGCTTGCGGTATATTAGCAAAGAGCCGATTCACCGCCGCTTCCATCAGGGAGAAATCACGTTTTCGATGCTCTATGCTTTTGACGAGCATTTCGTTCTCGTTCTGAGCCATGACGAAGTCGTGCACGGGAAAGGTTCGCTGCTCGACAAAATGCCCGGCGACATGTGGCAGAAGTTTGCCAACTGCAGGATGTTCCTCGCTTGGATGTGGGCGCATCCCGGCAAGAAACTGATCTTCCAAGGGATGGAATTCGGCCAGTGGGAGGAGTGGAAACATGGCGCAAGCCTCGACTGGCATCTCACGCAGTTTCCGTTACACGACGGACTCCGTCGTCTTGTCCAGCACCTCAACTGGCTCTACACGCATGAACCTTCATTCTACGAACTCGACGATTCGCACGAAGGT
>JBBRHN010000133.1:0-6835 GCA_038222685.1 Chthoniobacterales bacterium
GCGGGCCCGGTTTTCGCGTTGAGCACGCCGACTTGAAAAAAGCGGTGTGTTCGCCGTTTGTAGAACCGCGGGCTACCCGTGAGGGCCTATCCGCAAGAACGGTTCCGTAGAGAACGGAAATGCGTTCTGAATCATCAGCATGAAACAAACAAATCAACAGCCGAGCGAAGCGAGACAGACTGTCGCAGAGGGACAGCCCGCAGGGCGAATGCGCAGCATGAGTCAAACACACCATGAATAAAACTGAACTCTACATCGGACTCGATGTCCACAAAGAAACCATTACCGCCGCCGTCGCCGGACACATGGAAAAGGGGTCGGAAAAGGGGTCGGTCATTCATATTGACACATGTGCGGAACGCGCGGTTTGCCAATGATCTCCGAAACAGCGAAGACCAAAGATTTTAACCAAAATGGGAAGTTGAGGGTTTTTGGCATCAGACATCCTAACGCCATTCTGAGAAAATGAGGGAGCGAGGAAATATGATGAAATTCACGGTTATGAGAGGGACGCCTTGTCTCGGCGTTCGTCGAGACAGGTCGGTGGGCTCGGCGATTCCGCCCTGCCAATGAATCGTCTTAAACGCTTTTCGCAAACCTCAGGAGGTCTGAGCATTTGCGGTTTTGGCGTGATTCGCGGGAACGGTTTTTTTCCTGAAGAAGGGAATCGAGGCGATGTTTCGGAGGGCGTTTTTAAAGTGCATTATCGGTCGTTGAGTTTTTCTCCTTCGGAGATCGCGATGAGGGAGGCTCCGACGCTGTCGCCGTAGACGTTGACGGTGGTGCGGGCCATGTCGAGGATGCGGTCGGTGGCGAGGATGAGGCCGATGGCTTCGAGGGGGAGACCGATGGCGTTGAGGATGATGATGATGGCGACGAGGCTTGCGGCGGGGACGCCGGCGACGCCTACGGAGGTGAGGAGGGCGAGGAGGACGATGGTGAATTGGACGACGGGGGTGAGTTCGATGCCGTAGATTTGCGCGATGAAAATGGCGGCGGCGCATTCGTAGAGGGCGGTTCCGTCGGTATTGATGTTGGCACCGACGGGAACGAAAAATCCGCGCACGCGCTCGGAGACGCCGCGTTTTTCGAGGCAGCTCATGGTGAGGGGGAGAGTGGCTGCGGAGGAGGCGCTGCTGAGAGCGGTGAGCAGGGCGGGGGTCATGGTTTTGAGGTGGGTGCGCGGGCTTGTGCCGAAGAGGCGCAAGGCGATGCTGAGGGTGATGAACATGTGGATGGCGAGCGCGAGGACGACGCAGCCGGCGAATTTGGCGACGGGGCCGAGGAAGGCTGCGCCGGTGGTCATGACGGTCTCGCCGATGAGGCCGAAGATGCCGATGGGCGCGAACAGGAGGATCCAGTGGGTGATGGACATCATGACTTTGAAAAACGTCTCCCACCATTCAGCAAACGGGCGGCGTTGGGCGTCGGGGAGTTTGGCGGAGAAGAGGCCGACGAGGAGGGCGAAGAAGAGAATGGAGAGCATGTCGGCATTGCGCGTCATGGCGGCAACGGGATTCTCGGGAACCATGCGGAGGAAAATGTCGGCCATGTCGGAGGCGCCGTGGCTGCTGAGTTTTTCGGCGGTGGAGCCGGCATCGATTTTGGCCGAGGCGATGAGGGATTCGGAGAGTTCGGGGGGGACGGCTCCAGGTTTGAAAACGTTGAGAACGACGAGGGCGGTGAGAATGGCGAGGAGGCCAGTGGTAGTGTAGTAGAGGGCGGTTTTCCAGCCGAGGCGTCCGGCGTGACTTCCTCCAGCGGCTTTGGCGAGGGAGGAGATGACGGAGGTGACGATGAGAGGGACGACGAGCATCTGGAGCGCTCGCAGAAAAAGGGTTCCGAGAAAATCGAGAACGGCGAGGAGCGAGACGGGGCCGATTTGGCGGGGCGCCCAGAGGCCGACGATGACGGCGAGGATCATCGCGATGAGGATTTGCCAATGGAGGGCGGGCCAGCGGGATTTTTTCGGTGTCATGTCTTACACAACAAGCAGCCTGCGTGCCGAAGGGGGAGACAAATCAGCGCGGAAGGGCGTCGAATTTTATCGAGACGAGTTCAGCAAAAACGTAGCCGACGAAGATTTCGACTTCGGCGCGGAGGGGGACGCGGTCGGCATCGTTGGAGAGCCAGATGGTGCCGCTGCGGAATTTGCCGTGGTCTTCGAGGGTGGAGCCTTTTTTGAGATTGATGCGCTGGAGGTGGATTTCGAGTTTGAGGGCGTCGCGGGGAGTGTCAGCGATGCGAATGGATTCGGTGCCGACGGCGTTGATGCGGACGAGAAAGGGGGAGTCGCCGGGGTAGATGATGGTCTGGATTTCGTCACCGGGTTTGAGGTTTTGGCTGCGGATGAAGAGCATGCCGGCAAAGAGGTCGCGGAGGGGAGAGATGTTGACACGTTTCCATTTGGCCGGAGCAGCGGGGTCGCGGGTGTCGCGGAGACGCCAGAGGCCATCGGGCTTGGAAAGCATGTGGGTGAAAATGGTGCGGTTTCGGTAGGTTTCCGTCTGTGTGGTCTCGATGGTTTTAAACCCGTCGCGTTGGGTGCGTGCGAGGTGCTCGACGTCGAGTTGCCAGAGCGTGCGGGCGAGGCCGTTGGTGAGCGCGCGGCCTTCGAGGAAAACGTCGTTTCCTTCGTAGCGAATAGTGGCGGTGGCCTCTGCTGCCTCAATGTCGGACCATCCGAATCGATAGTTGGCCTGGAAGGGGCGGACTTCTGCGAAGGGGCCCGGGAGATCCGGCGAAAGGGAGTTCTGCCACGGGGCGGCTGAGGCGGTGAGTGCGGCCGCGAGCAGACATGCGCCGAGGAGCGGCTTCACGAGTTGGGGATGACTGGCACGACGCCGTCGGTGAGCAACCAGCCGTTGGCACCGCTCGGGAGCTTGGCGAAGAACCAGCGCCCGCGTTGGGAGAGAATGGTGATGAGCGAGCCTTCGGGGAGGGATGCGATTTTTTCGGATTGCTCGGCGGGCGAGGCGAGAGCGGTCGCGCCGCCGCTTGCGAGGATCATGGCCGTGTCGCGGTGGGCCACGCGAGGATCGCTGAGCCAGACGGAAGTGAGAAGGCCGATGGCAATGACAAGGGACGCGACCGAGACGAGGACACGGGATTTTTTATGGTCGGAAAAAATGCTGATGAGGAAGAAAAACGCGCCGAACCAGAAGAGAGCGGTGGCGACGAGGGAGACGGGATCGAGGGGGACAAACTCGGCGAGTTTGGTTTGCCAGCGGGGTTTGGATTGGGGGATGCCGAGTTTGGTTTGCGCTTCGCGGAGAGCCGTGCGGGCGGGGGCGAAGCGTGGGTCGAGGAGGAGAGAGCGTTGGAAGCTGAGGGCGGCGCGGGCGTTGTTGCCGAGGCCATCGTAGGCGCGACCGAGTTCGTAGAATATGCCTGCAGAAGGGGAGGTCTCGGAGACTTTTTCGAAGAGCACGGCGGACTTGTCGAACTCGCGGTCTTTGAACTGGGCGCGGGCGTTATCGAGGTCGTCTGCGTGAAGGACAAACGGGGTCGCGGCGATGAAGAGGGCAGCTAGGAGGGCGAAATTATTTTTCACGGCAGGCTTCGAGTTTGGCAAGAGCGGCGAGGGCTTCGGCGCGGATTTCGCTGGAGGGCGGAGTTGATGTGCCGGTGGCGTATTTAGATTCGGCTTCGCGGTGAAGGATTTTTTCGATGGCGCTGCGGACGTCGTCAGGGAGCGTGAGAGCGTCGAGGCGGGGCGAAATGCTGAGCGGGTCGGTTTCCAATCGGATGCAGAGGTATTGGACGGCTTTTTCGTCAAAGAGTTTCGGATCGGTGGCGCGCAGTTCGGCGAGGAGTTGATGGGCTTTGCGGCGACGGGCCGCGCGGGCTCCGGCGGAGGAGGCGGCAAATCGGCGGACGTTGAGGATCGTGGCGACGGCCAGCCAGGCGATGGCGAGGGCGGCGTTCGCGAGCCAGAAGTCGCGGCGTTGCAGAATTGAGAGCCAGCTGGAAGCGCCTGAGGCCATGGCGGCGATGTCCGGGGTGCCAGTCGGCGCGGGAGGCGGCGTGGCGGGGGCATCCGTCGTTATGGGCGTGGACGGGAGCGGGCCCGGAGCTGTGGACGCTGTTGCGGCGCGGGCGTCCACGGGAAGCGGAGGCTGGACGATGGTTTCGAATTTTGAGGCATCGGGGTCAAAGTAGGAGAAGGTGAGACCCGGGGTGAGGGTTTGGTCTTTGCGGGCGACCAGAGTGAAGTCGAATTTTTTCTCGCCAGTGAAACCGATGGAGTCGGCGGTGGTGATTTTTTCGGCGGGGGGATAGGAACGCCAGTCTTCATCGGCGGTGAGGGTTGGGGCGGCCATGGATTCGAAGTTGCCTTTGCCCGCGATGTTTGCGGTGAGTGTGACGGGTTCGCCGGGCTCGGTTTTTTTCGGCGACGCGGTGACGTCCATGGTGAACTGACCGATGGCGCCGGAGAAGTCGTCGGGACGGCCTTCTTTCGGAAGCGGCAAGACCTCGATGGAGCTGGGTTTGGTCTCGATGGCGACGTCTTGGGATTGGGAAAACATGCCGCCGAGATTGCCGAAAATATCTGGAATTCCCTGCGGGGCACTGCCGGGGACTTGGAGGCGGGCGTCGAGTTTTGCGACGGGAATGGCGAGCGTTCCGATCTTGACCGGGGTGATCGAGGTTTGGAACGAGAAGACTTGGAATGTCTCGCCGTCGATGACTTGTTCGCGGCGTGCGGCGTTCGAGAATTTTTGGACCGTGAAGCCTTCGCCTCCGAAGTTTGGACGATCACCAAGCTGACCCGACATGCGCGAGCTGAAATAAAAGCGGAGCTCGGCGGGGACGACTTCTCCGACGTAGGCTTTTTTCTTCGTGAGGATGAGTTCCGCGAAGTAGGGGCGGGCATTAGTCGAAGACGACGACGAACTGCGCGGTTGCTGCGGCTGGCCGGGGGCGGACTGGGGTGGCGGGGCTTGTCCTCCCGCACTTCCGGTTCCAACGGAAAGGCGCATGGGTTTGGTCTGGAATGCGCGGCCGCCGACGGTTACGTCGAAAGCGGGAATCATGAACTCGCCCTCGAATTGAGGGACGACGAGGTAGATGTAAGTTGTGCTCGTCGTCGCTTGGAATCCGCCCGAGCCGAACTGAGCGGATGAGGAGCTTCTCTGGCCGGCGAGGTTGATTTGAAGACCGTTGACGGAAAGTGTTTGGGGCAACTCGGCGCGGCCGCCGGTGACGGTGACCATCATTTGAACCGGCTGGCCGACGCGGGTTTGCTGGGAACTGAGTTGAGTGGTGACCTCTTGAGCAAAGGCGAGTGCCGAAGCCGCGAACAGGCAGGCTGCGGCAAGAAAAAATCCTGTGCGTCGGGAGGGTCTGATGACTGAGATCGAATCCATTTTCGTGTCCATACTACCAGTCGCGGAGCACTTCCTGCGAGGTTTGCTGCTGCATGAGGTTCACTTTTTCTTCTTCGGATTTAAGGGAGTTGAGGAGGCCGCGGGCTTGGGCGGCACTCATCTTGCCCTCCTTTTCTTCCTCGGCGCCGGGGGCGGCTCCTTGTTGAGGGGGCTCTGGTGAATTGTTGGGCTCGGGCTGGTTGTTATTGCTTTTCAGATCGCCGTCTTTCTTTTCGCCGGGAGTGGGCGTTGGGGCGGCGGGCTGGTCTTTTTTGTCGCCGGAGTTTTGATCTTTCTGATCCTTGGGCTCGTCTTTTTTACCCTTATCGTCGGAGGGTTTGTTGTCGGGATTCTGAGAATCTTTGTTTTCGTCCTTTTTCTCGCCGTCCTTGCCCTGTTGGTCTTTTTGATCCTGTTGGTCCTGTTGATCTTGCTGCTTTTGGTCGTCTTTTTTGTCCTGCTGGTCTTTTTGATCTTCAGGCTTTTGCTGATCTTTGTCGTCCTTGTTCTGATCTTTTTGATCTTCGTTTTTCTGCTGATCTTTTTTGTCCTGATCTTTCTTTTGGTCGTCTTTTTTCTTGTCGTCCTTTTTGTCCTCTTGATCCTTTTTTTCCTGTTCCTGTTTTTCGAGTTCTTCGAGGAGTTTTTTGACGAGGTCGCGATTTTCCTCGGCGAGTTTATTTTTCGGGTCGAGTTTGAGGGTCTCGTTGTAGTGCTCGATGGCGCTGTTCCAGTCCGATTTTTTTGCTTCGTTTTCTTTAGCCGCTTCGCCGCGGCGGACGAGGGCGTTGCCGAGATTGTAGGAGGCGTCGCCGCGGAGTTTGGTTTCCTCACTGAGCAGGCCATCGGAGAAATCTGCAATGGCCTTGTCGAAGTCGCCGAGTTTGTAGGCGGAGGTTCCGGCGTTGAAGCGCAAGGCGTGAGAGTTTGGGGATTGGCGGGCTAGTGCGTCGAAGTCCTCATTGGCCTTTGCGAAGTCGCCTTTCTGGTATTCGTCAACAGCGGAGGGTGCTGCGTGGGCTGAGGACGTGGCGAGGAGGATGAGAAGGGCTGCTGCGGTGCGGGTGCCGTTGCGGGTGCCATTGCGGATGCGGCGACGCTCTCCGACGAGCATCCAGACGAGGAGACACGCGATGGAGAGGCCGAGCGGCCATTGGTATTGTTCGAGAGGTTGGCGGGATGCGAGGACGCCATTCTCGGTGAGCTCCATCGGCTCGATGCCTCGCTGGAAGACATCGCGTGCTGCGTCGGGGCTGAGTTCGACGTAAAAGCCACCGGTGGCTTCGGCAATTTCGGAAAGACGATTGGAATCGAGGCGGGATTGAACGGGTTTGCCGCTGGAGTCACGGACGAAGTCCTGGCGTCCGTCTTGACCGCGAAACGGGATGAGCGAACCTTCGGGGGATCCGATGCCGATGGCGAAAATGCGAATGCCGAGATCTTTGGCGCGCTTGGCGGCGGCGATG
>JBBRHN010000134.1:0-6831 GCA_038222685.1 Chthoniobacterales bacterium
TCGCCGCCGAACTCCTCGCGGATGATTGATGCGATCCGGTCGTCGACAACGTAATCCGGGATGCTCGCCCCCTTCTCCGACATCTTGCGAAATTCCTGGATGATCAGCTGCCGATCCACGAGATCCTTCAAAGCCGCCAACCGCATCTCTTTCACCTTCTCGGCAAGATCATTCCCCGAGTAAACTTCGCGGAGCGAACGCTCCCGCGCGCCGATCAATTCCCGCACCTGCGAAATCGTTATGACGTCGCTGTTGACCACCGCCGCGATGCCATCAACCACCTCCGCTCGCTGGGCGCGCAGAGAGGCCAGCGGTTGAAGAACCAAAGTGACGGCGAATAGGGTGACAACAAATCTCATCGGGCAGGCATTTTTTCCAAAACGGACAGAACCTCGCGAAGGGTAAAATCGGGTTGCGTCGACGTCAAGCGGGGAAACCGCCCTCCCACGAGGATATAACTCCCCCCGCGCGTGAGCATCAGTTTGTTTTCCTTCACCTCCACGATCATAATCCGCCGACTCCCGGCCTCAAGCTTGATCGCCGCAGCCACCAACGCGTTGGCCGCCGCATCGGGCAGCGGGCCGAATCGATCCCTCCACGTCACTTCGAGCGCATCGAGATCCGCCCGCGACGCCGCTTCGGCAAGCTGCCGATACGCCTCAATCCTCATCCGGCTCTCCTCCATATACGCAGCCGGAACAAACGCTCCGCCGACATCCGCCGCCCCCATAAACTCCGCCTCGTCGGTCTTCAAACAATCCATCCGCAACACCGCCATCGCCCCGCCCTGCCGGTTCCCTCGCACCGACTCCACCGCCCGTCGCAACAATTTGCAGTAAAGATCAAACCCAATCGCGATCACGTGCCCGCTCTGCGCCGTGCCCAGTAAATTCCCCGCCCCGCGAATCTCCAAATCCCGCATCGCGATTTTGAAGCCTGACCCGAGCTCGGAATACTGCTTAATCGCCGAGACCCGCTTGCGCGCCGCACCGACCGTCATCAACTCCCGCGGTAACAAAAGGAACGCGTGCGCTTTGTGAGACGATCTCCCGACACGGCCTCTCAACTGATACAAATCCGCCAACCCGAACCGATCCGCGCGGTCAATAATAATCGTGTTGGCATTCGGAATATCCAGTCCGCTTTCGATGATCGTCGTCGAGACCAACACGTCAGCATTCCCCGCCACGAACGCCTGCATCACACCCTCCAGCGTTTTCTCCTCCATCTGCCCATGCCCCACAATCACACGCGCCCCTTCACACAGCTCCCGAATCCTCACCGCCGTTCGCTCGATGGTTTGCACCCGATTATGCAAAAAATAAACCTGCCCGCCTCGCGCCAATTCGCGCTTGATCGCATCGCGAATCACCCGCTCGTCATACCCGCAAACAATCGTCTCCACCGGCTGACGGTTCGGCGGCGGTGTTTCAATCAGCGACATATCCCTCGCTCCCATCAACGACAAATACAACGTCCTCGGAATCGGCGTCGCTGACAGCGTGAGCACATCCACCAGCCGAAATTTTTCTTTCAGCGAATCCTTATGCTTCACGCCAAACCGCTGCTCCTCGTCCACAACCACCAGTCCAAGATTTTTAAACACCACGTCTTTAGAAATCACCCGATGCGTCCCGACCAAAATATCCACCCCGCCTTCCCCCAGCGCCTTGATCACTTTTTTCTGCTCGGCTGCTGATCGGTAACGGCTCAACAACTCAATCGTCATCGGATACTCGCTCATCCGCTCCCGCAGAGTCTGAAAATGCTGCTGCGCCAACACCGTCGTCGGCGCAATCAAAACCGCCTGCTTCCCCCCGGTCACCGCCTTAAACGCCGCCCGAATCGCGACCTCGGTTTTTCCAAATCCCACATCGCCGCAAATAAGACGATCCATCGGACGCACCGATTCCATATCCGCCTTCGTCTCGCCAATCGCCCGCAGTTGGTCGCCCGTCTCGGTATACAAAAACGATCTCTCAAACTCCTGCTGCCATCGCGAATCCGGCGGAAAGGCAAACCCGTTCCCTGTTTCACGTTCGGCCTGAATCCTGATCATCTGCGCCGCATATTCGTAAATCCCCTTGCGCGCCTTGTCCGTCGCCCGCTGCCATCGCCCGTCGCCCATCACGGAGAGTTCGGGATGCCGTCGCCCCAGTCCCACGTAGCGCGAAACTTGCCACGCTTGATCGAGCGGAACATACAGCCGCGAATCGTTGGCAAACTCCAACGCCAGGACATCGCTCTCACCGCCGGGCTCTTTTTGCATCCCGAGGAACCGTCCGATTCCGTGCTCCAAGTGGACAACCAAATCGTCTTCCTCAAACTCCGAAAAATCCATCGTCCCGCGCGTCGCCACCAACCGCTCGCGCCGCAGCGAAATCCTCCGCGCGCGCTGGCTGGCAGATCTTCCGAACACCTCCGCGTCCGCCAGCAATGCAAACTTCGCTGCCGGGCACACAAACCCGCGCGTCGCCCCAATCGCAACAAATTTGATCAGCGAAGCATCGCACTGAAAATCCGTCGCCATCTCCCGAAACCGCTCGCCTTCTGCCTCATTGCTGCACGCAAAAAAAACCGTCCACCCACTCCGAAACCACTCGCTCAATTGATCAAAAAAACGCCCGCGCTTCACCTCATCGAGCACCAAATCCCCAGCACCCATCTCGCCAAACGGCGGCGGATAAAATGCCAGCGCACTCTCTCCAAGTCCGCTCGAAACCACCATCCCCTCACCTCCGCCGTCGTCGGGCTCAATCGTCACCACCCGATCCGCCTTCCCGAAATAATCCCGTAAACTTCCCTCGCCTCCTTTCTGGCTCCGCGCCAAAAAAAGCTCGCACGCCGAGATCGTCCCAATCGAAATCTGCGTGTCCAAATCGAACTCCCGAATCGACTCGATGTCGCGGTCGAACCATTCGATGCGCACCGGACGTTGCGCCTGCCACGAAAACACATCCAGAATCCCGCCCCTCCGCGCAAAAAATCCCCGCGCCGTAACCTGTGCCGCCTGCTCGTAACCAGCCGCAGTGAGTTTTTTCACCACCGCGTCCATGGCCACCGCCTCACCTGCCGCAATCTTCAACACGTCCCTCACCAAGCCCGCTTTTTTCGGCACAAACGAATCCCACTGCGCGGCGTGAATCACCACCACTTCATCCCCCGCCCCACTCGCCAGCGTGTGCAGCAACTCGAGCCGCTCCGAAGCCGTCTCCGGATCCGGCAGCGCGTCGCCGGCGGGCATTTCCAACTCGGGAAAAAGCCGCACGCTTCCTGACCACGCCGCGAGTTCGGACGCAAAATCCTCCTGCCTCCGCACGTCCGCACAGACCACCCAAACGCGACCCGCATTCACGCGCCGAGCCCAAAGCCCCACAACAAACGGCTGCGCCGCCTCGGCCACTTCCCACACGCCGTCTCCCGCCCCGAAAAGCTCATCAACGACCGCGTCGAAACAACGGAATACCTCGTCAGCCACGAAGCACCTCTTCCCTGTAAATCGCCGTCCACTCATCCTCCGTCCGCAACGCCCGCCCGTCCAATTCCCCGATCACCCGAATCCCCACCCGGCTATTCGTAACGAACCCCGCAGAGCAACGCCCCGCCTCGCCGACGTCCAATACCGATTCCCCAACACCAAACCTCCCCATCACCCACTCGCGCACCACGCCATCCCGCGCCCCGCTCCCAAGCGGCGGCGTGACCCAACGACCGTCCAAGCACAAAAATAAATTCCCCATCGAAGCGCAAACCACCTCGCCGGCGACATTGCACAAAATCGCATCGTCACACCCCTGTCCTTTCGCGGCCATCAGTGCATCGACATTCGTCCAGTAGTTTCCCGTCTTCCATCCTCCCGGCCTCGACACATACGGCGCACCCCACACCATCGCCCGCGTCGCCCCCAGTCCGCCTCCCGTCTCAGCCTCTTCAAAAAGCAAATACACCCCGCCAGAAAATCGATCCCCGATTGCCCCGGACCCCGCCGTAGCATAGATCCGCAAAACTCCGTTCTCCAGCCCTGCCGCCAGCTCAGCGACCGCCCGTTCCAAACCATCCCCCGCGACATGCCCACCCACCGACGCGACCGCCCCACGCAAACGCCGCAGATGCTCAACCAAAAAAATCGCCCGTCCGGAAAAAACCGCGACCGTCTCAAAAAAACTCATCCCATAACGAAACGCCCGATCCTCCGGCGCGACGCAAACGCCGCCCCGCAACTCCCCATCCGCCCAGCACCACGTCTTCACCGCACCAGTGTCGAGCCATTGCGCTCGAGGTGCTTTTTCAATGCCGCCTTCGTGATCCCCAGCAACTTCGCCGCCGCCGCTTCATCGTCGCCGGCCCGCTTCATTGCCTTCAAGGCCAGCTCTCGCTCAAGCTCTGCCAAAAACGACACGTCCGCATCCTCGCCAGCCAGCCCAACCAAAAACGCCACCGCCTCGTCCCGCGTCAGCACGGATCCCCCGGACTCCCGCCCCGCCGTTGCATCCAGCGCGGCCAATCCCAACGGCACATCCTTCGGCAACAACACATCCGCCGTCGCCATCACCGAAGCCCGCTGCATCGTGTTCTCAAGCTCCCGCACATTGCCCGGCCAAGGATACGCCTCCAGCACGCGAATCGTATCCTCCGCGAGCTTCAACGGCGGACGATGCTTGCGATTCGCAATCCGCTGCAAAAAATATTCCGCCAACAAAGTGATGTCCTCCACCCGCTGCCTCAACGGCGGCAAATGAATCCGCACAACGTTCAATCGATAAAATAAATCCTCGCGAAATCTCCGCTGCGCGACCTCCTCCTCCAAGTGTTTGTTCGTCGCGCACACGATCCGCACGTCCGTCCGCAACGTCTGGTTTCCACCGACCCGCGAAAATTCCCCCTCCTGCAACACCCGCAAAATTTTACTCTGCACCTGCAACGGCATCTCCCCGATTTCATCCAAAAACAACGTCCCGTGGTCGCACTGCTCGAACCTACCCATCCTCTGACTATGGGCCCCCGTGAACGCCCCCTTTTCATGTCCGAAAAGCTCGCTCTCCAGCAAAGTGTCCGGAATCGCCGCGCAATTGATCGCCAAAAATTGCTTCCCGCTCCGCGCGCTGAAATTATGAATCGCCTGCGCCACCAGTTCCTTCCCCGATCCGCTCTCTCCCGTCACCATCACCGGCGCCTCGCTCCCCGCCACACGACCGATCATCTTAAATACCTGCTGCATTCCCTCAGACCGCCCCACGATATCCTCCTGATGCTGCTCCACCGTCAACTGCGGCTTAAACGCGCTCGCACTCCGCAACTCCGCATCCGCCTTCAACGCGGAATCCATCACAACCTTCAAATTGAAAGGCAATTGCTCCTTCCGAACAAAATCAAACGCCCCCATCTTCATCGCCTCGATCACCGACTGCGTCGTCCCGAACGCGCTCGTAATAATCACCATCGCATTCGGCGAATGCTTCCGAATCCGCGCCAGCAACTCCAGCCCCGAGAACGGATTCAAATTCATCTCGGCCAATACCACGGACGGCTCCTCCAAACAAAACGTCTTATACGCCGCATCCGCCGACGTCTCAGTCAACACACGCACCGTCGCATTCTGTAATTGGTGCTGCGCCCAATCCAAAAAATCCGTCTCCCGATCAACCAAGAGAATTGTCTGTTGTTTTGCCATGCTCGTTCAAAAAACCCCGAACCCCCAAACCTGAACACATTCCCGCCATCCGCAAAACAAAAATCACCTCCCGCGCCCGCACCGGGCGCATCTCCGAAATGTGCAAAGACGCCTCTTAACAGGACCGTGGGCATCTTGCCCGCTTCTCATGCGGGCGAGACGCCCACGCTCGTGTTGCGCGGGCAGCTTCCCCGTCCTCGCCCACATGAAAAGCGGGCAAGATGCCCACGCTCCCGTCCAGCCTGCATTCCACACTTTTCGAATTCCCGATTAAAGAATACGGCTGGAAAAATTCGCTGCGGAGAGCTAATGTCGTCGTCATGAAACAATACCGCCCTGACGTGGAACGGCAGAAGTGGTTGTATTCCATGCAGCAATCGCGCGCTTACATCCGGCGCCGACAAGGCAAGCCTGAAGGCAATTCGCGCGTCGCCGAAGGTCTCAAACCCATCCCCGACAACTCCGAGCCTTGGCTGCCCGACGGCGTAAAGTCTTTCGCTGACGCCATCTGGATTTCGGATCAGATCAAAGAGACGGCCCGCCAATGGAAGATCACGCTTCCACAGCAATAATCACTCACGCTCTTGCCGAAAAGCATCGTGTCTTGATGCTCGGAGGTTTGGCTGTCATTTCTCACGGTCTTTCGAGACCCACTTTCGATGCCGGTATCTGGCTGGATCCTGTACTGAATCCGTGCGCTTGGGCGTCTGTCGTGCTCACGCTTTGCCGGATGGATCCCGCACTTCATCCAGTTGCGGTAGGAAGCTGGAGCCAGATTTCCGCAGAAGACCTGTCTGCCGTGATCGCTGAGGACGGGGTCGTCCGGATCATTGGAGCAAATCAGCCCCTCGAAATCTTTCGGCGCCCGAACGAATTGCAAATCGACGAGTTTGATAACGTCTGGCAGCGCGCGACGCCGCTGGCCGATGGCACTCGTTTGCCGGACGTAATCGATATCCTTGTGACCAAGTTGAACACCGGGCGCGATAAGGACCTGCAAGACATCGCCTTTCTCGAAGCCAAGGCGGAACGGGAGTATCTCAGAACTCTCCCCGACGCCGACGCAGCGCAGGCTGTTTGGATGCTGGAACGCTTCCCCACCCCCCGCGTCGCTGAAACTGCCCTCGATCATCCCGCGGAGCCCGTCCGCAGTCTCGCCG
>JBBRHN010000135.1:0-6818 GCA_038222685.1 Chthoniobacterales bacterium
CTCTACGCAATTTGCCTGCTCATGGTCACCCTTCTTCCCGGCCTGATGGGGTTTAACTCTCCGCTCTACTTTTTCGGAGCGCTCATTCTCGGCACGGCCTTCGCGGGTTTCGCGCTCAAATTTCTCATCTGCCGGGATCGCGCCGTGGCTCGCAAACTTTTCTTCGCTTCCATCATCTACCTCCCTGTTCTGCTCGCCCTCCTTGTGGCAACGAAACGATGAAACGGAAAAACGTCATTTTGATCGCTTCCCTTTGGACCTTTGCCGTGCTTCTCTCGGCACTGGTATTCACTCTCATGATTCTTCGCGGTCCCGCCGTGACGCCTTAAAAAATCTCAAACGACTCATTCATGTCCACCGCTGCCGCCACACACGACGCCCATCCCGAACACACCGCCGCGAGCCCGGCCACGGCAAAGTTCGGCATGATCATGTTCCTCATTTCCGAGGGCATGCTTTTTGCTGCTCTCATCACCTCCTACATCCTCCTGCGCTGGACGCAGCACGGATTCCCTTGGCAGGAAAATTATGTCTGGCCGCCACACGGCTATCCGCATTTGCCCGTCTTGCTCACTTCGATCAACACGGTTCTTCTGGTCGCGAGTAGCTTTGCGTTTCACTTCAGTGAAGTCGCCGTGAAGAAAGGCAAATCCGGAATCCCCCTGCTCGGGCTCACGATTATTCTGGGTTCGGCGTTTGTCGGAGTTCAAGTCTATGAGTGGATGCACCTGCACCACGAAGGGCTTTGGTTTAATAAGGGCGGAGTCTATGGATCGACGTTTTTCGTGATCACAGGCTTCCATGGTGCGCACGTTGTTATCGGTGTTTTGCTCATCGTGTGGTGTTTCCTCCGCCAAGTTCTCACCCGCTGTTTCACGCCAACGCATCACGTCGCGCTGGCAAACGTAGCCCTCTACTGGCACTTCGTCGATGTCATCTGGATCCTCCTCTTCGTCCTCCTCTACTGGATCTGAACCGCCGCCGCGCCGCTTTCACCCGGGTTGGGTGATTGCGTTTCTCGCCGTCGTCACCGCTATCGCGTTTGCGTTTAACGGGCTCAAAGACATCCGCCCTGTGCCCACACCGGAGCATCTGCAACCGATCTCCAAGGTTCCTGACTTTCGCTTCACCGCACAGGATGGCAGCACCGTCAGTCCCGCCGATTTCAAAGGAAAAATCTGGGTCGCGAATTTCATCTTCACCCGCTGCTTGGGCCCGTGCCCGGTGATGACGTCGCGCATGGCGGAGTTAAACAAAAAACTGGGACGCGTCGGCAAGGACGTGGCACTCGTGAGTTTCTCAGTCGATCCCGAGCACGACCAGCCCTCCGTCCTCGCCGAATATGGCGCGAAAGTCGGTGCCGACCCCGCGCGGTGGAGATTTCTCACCGGGCCCAAACCGGAAATGGAAGCCCTCATTGTCAAAGGTCTCCTCCAGCCCCTCGAGAAAGAAGCTGACGGTATGCCGATTCACTCTACCCGCTTTGTCCTCGTGGATCGCGAAGGCCAACTGCGGGGATTTCAAGACGGCAACGATCCCGAAGTCGTGCAAAAACTCCTCATGGACATCGGCGATCTTCTGCGCGAAAGTCCCTCGAAATGAAACGTCGCTTCGCCTCCGTTTGTTGTTTGCTGTGGTTTGTGCTTCCGCACGCTCAGGCCTGCGTGGGATGTCGTCAGCCAGGCACGGTAATGGATCCCGATCTTGTCACAGCCGGCGTCGCATTTTCGTTTAGTGTCATCAGCCTGCTTGTGCTGGTGGTTGTTGTTCTGGCTGGTCTCACGGCCTACATTGCGAAGACCTGTCAGCGTTTGGATCGCGAGAAGAATCCGTAATGAGCGTCTCGGATCTCCCGGCTCTCAACGCCGGACTCAACAGCCTCGCCATTCTCCTCCTTGCTTCCGGCTTTATCGCCATTAAGACCGAGCGCAAAGTCGTGCACCGTTACTTCATGATAAGTGCGTTTTTTGTCTCCTGCGTTTTCCTCTTTTTTTACGTCCTCCACAAAATCCTCGTTCAAGGCGTCCATACGCCTTTCGGTGGCGAAGGTCTTGTCCGAACCTTTTATTACACGATGCTCATCTCGCACATCATCCTGGCCATCGCCATCGTGCCCCTCGTTATCATTACGCTCCGCCACGCCCTCGCCGCGCGCTGGGAACGCCACAAGGCCTGGGCCCGCGTCACTTTTCCGATTTGGATGTATGTCTCCGTCACCGGCGTGCTCGTTTACTTCATGCTCTACCAATGGTACCCGAAAGCCTGACTTCCAACGGGGTCGCACACCCTGCTGTGCTCGATGCATTCGCCTATGACTCCCGCCGCGATATGCTCGTTCTCGCCATGTATGAGACGCGTCCGTGGACAGGTGCCGAGGCCCATCTCTTCCAGCTCCAGGAAAAACTCAACGCCTACGCGTCCTTCATCCTCGATGGAGAAATGCACGACGCGTTTCCCCAGTTCAGCGACAAACCAGTCGAAATTCAACTCCGCACCGCTCACGAGCCCGACGAACTTGCACTCCGGCTTCTCACCCAAGCGCGCGAACAACTCTCCCTCCAACAAATTCAACTCGAAACCATCCTCACAGACGAGCCAGCACCGGCGTCCGCGTCCGCTGGCGGCTCCTGTGCATGCGGCAACGGAGGTTGCGGGAGCTGATTACTTGGCGAGGTCCAGTTCGAGTTGATCCGCCTCGGTGAGCGACCATGCCTCGACGCCACGCGATCGAAGTTCAGCGGCAAACGGTGCGGCGAATCCGTGTAGCGTGAGCACACGTTTCGGGGCGACCATTTCCACGTAGCGCAGTAAATCGTCAAAGCCCGCGTGATCGGAGAGCGGAAACGCCGCATCGGATTTTGTGCGGTAGATCGTCGAAGCGTCCATTGCCCAACCCGTCGCGATGCCAACCTTGCGCCGGGGGATGGCTGCCAAGGCTTTGGTGGCTGAGGGCGGACAGACGACGACGTGCCCGTCGGCATTAGCCGGTTGCCACGGACTCCGCAGCGGGAAAACGATTCCCTCACCCTCGTAGATCGGGAGGAGATTTTCGATAGACGCGTGCACCATCACGCGAAAATCTTTCCCGGTTAGCGCAGCGAGGATTTCTTGCGCTTTTCCCAGCGAGTAACCGAGCAGGATGGGGACGTGATTTTCGGCCAGAGCAGATTCGCAAAAGGCGACCATTGAGGCCACTACTTCGGCATGCGGTGGGAAGATGTAGCGCGGTTGGCCGAAGGTGGTTTCCATGATGAGCGTCTCGGCGTGGCAACTCTGTGTCGGCTCCGCGCTGGCGCTCGAGCGGAGCTTGAAGTCGCCGGTGTAAAGCAGACTGCCCGCGTCGGACTCGATGTAACATTGCGCAGAACCCAACACATGCCCCGCCGGGAGCAGGCGCATCGTGAAGCGTCCGAAGTCGCGTGTTTCGCCAAAGGGCAACGCGATGAGGTCACCAGAAAGTTTGCCCATCCGTGCCTGCATGAGCCGCAACGTGATGGGCGTTGCCACTGTTGTCCCGTGCCGACCCGTGTGATCGCTGTGGGCGTGTGAAACGAGCGCGCGTGGCGATTTTTGGGCGGGATCAAGCCAGCAGTCTAGCTCCGGGAGAAAGACCCCGCGCCTGTAGGCCACCTCGATCATCGCGTTCCTACTTCAACGCGCCGGTGCCCCAACGCCGGTGCAGAAAGCGCTCCCAAGGCGAGAACAAAAGCCGGTCGGCGAGGAGTCCGATAACGATGATGACAAGCATCACGGCGATCACTTGATCCATCGCCAAAAGCTCGCGTCCGTATTGCAAAAGCTGCCCGAGTCCGAATCCAGTGAGAATCGTGACGAAGATTTCTGCCGCCATCAAAGAGCGCCAAGCGAAGGCCCAGCCTTGCTTCATTCCGCCAACCAGATACGGCAACGAGGCGGGCACGATGACCTTGATCCATGTGTGAAGACCGGTGGAGCCCATCGTGCGTGCTGCCCGGAGGTAGATGGGCGGCATCGTGCGCACGCCATCCGCGGTCGCGATGACGACTGACCAAAGGGTGCCCATCAACACGACGAAGAGCATTGCGGCTTCGGTGTTGCCGAACCACCCGAGTGCCAGCGGAACCCAGCAGACGCTCGGAAGGGTCTGCATGCCGAGCGCGAGAAGTCCCACCGTATCCTGCCAAACTTTAAAGCGGGCGATGAGCAAACCGAGCGGGATGCCGATGAGAAGTCCGAGGCCGTAGCCCAGAAAAAGCCGCCAAACCGTGACGAGTGTTGCAGAGGCCAGCGTTCCGTCGCGAAGCGCTTGCCAGATATAGACGGCCACGTTCGATGGCGGCGGGAACATGACCGGCGAGCCCCAGCCGGAGCGGGCGAGAACTTCCCATAACCCGATGAGCGAAGCAAAAAATGCGGTCGAGATGAGCGCGCGTTTCATTCCGCAACTCCCTTCCCGTCGGTGGAGGTAAACCCCTTGAGTGCCATCGTGATTTCCGTCGAATAGTGAGCCAGGTCCACGCTGTTGATGTCGCGCGGACGGGGAAGATCAATTTTGAACTCCTGACAAATCCGTCCGGGATTAGGTGAAAAAAGCACAACGCGATCCCCGAGGCAGGCCGCCTCGCGGACGTTGTGCGTGACGAAAATAATGGTTTTGCGGCGGGCTTCCCAAATGCGCTGCATGTCGCCATAGAGCTGCTCGCGGGTGAGGGCATCGAGGGCGGCGAAGGGTTCGTCCATGAGGAGCACGCGGGGATTTGGAGCCATCGCGCGGGCGAGGGCCACGCGTTGTTTCATGCCGCCGGAGAGTTCGTGGATATTGGAGTGGTGGACATTTTCCAAGCCGACGAGATGGAGGTAATATTTGGCGACTTCCGTGCGATCTTTTTCCGTGAGACCTGGCTTGAGGCGAAGGCCAAACATGACGTTGTTCATCACATCGAGCCAAGGGAAGAGGGCGTGCTCTTGGAACATCACCATGCGGTCGCGTCCTGGCCCGCTCACTTCGACACCGTTGGCTAACGCCTTGCCGGAGTCGGGAAAGTCGAGGCCGGCGATGATGTTGAGAAGCGTGGATTTCCCGCAACCGCTCGGACCGACGAGGCACACAAACTCCCCCTCACTCACACGCAAACTGACGTTGTCGAGTGCGAGCACGGTGCGGCGCTTGGTCACGAAGGACTTGCTCACACCGAGCACTTCGATCCGGTCGGGAGCGGCGTTTTTGAGTTCGCTTTCGACGCTCATGGTTTCCAAAGAAGTTGATCAAGATTTACTTGGGCGCGGAGGAACCCGACATCCCGCGCGTGAGTGAGAAAGCTCTCGAACGGGGTCACGGTAATCTCCGCTTGAGGTCGCAGCCTTGTCCAGGCTTCGGCAACAAGCGAGGCGGAAATTTCGCGCCGTGCGAGCGCTGAGAGTTCATCGCGCACACGGCGCTTGGCCTCTTCGGGGTTGGCGACGATCCAGGCCGTGAGTTCCTCATGGGCAGCAAGGAAGCGGGCGGCGAGTTCGGGGTTGTCTTTGAGAAAACCCTCGCGTCCGACCAAGATTGTCGTGAGTGCGTTGGGATCTGCCTCGAAGATTCGCCCTCCGGCCTCGTTAATCAAACGCGTCACCCAAGGCTCGACCGTCCAGGCGGCGTCAAATTTTCCATCTTTGAAAAGCGGCAGCATATCGGGATTGGCGATAGGAATGACTCTAGCGTCGCCGCCGACCAACGTGACGCGAATTCCGTGCTTGAGCAGCCATGCGCGGCATTCGACATCCTGCGTGTTGCCGAGTTGGGGAGTAGCGATGTTTTTGCCGCGGAGATCTTCCGGCGACTGGATCGCCTCGCCTCGCACGACAAGCGCCTCGCCGCCGCGCATCGCTCCGCTCATCACACGCACCTCGCTGCCATTGGCTCTCGCATAAGCGTTCACTGCCGGGCTGGGCCCAACATACGTCATGTCCACTGCCTTGGTGAAAATGCCTTCCATCGCCGACGGCCCGGCATTGTAAACCGACCACTCGAGTTTGACTGGACCGCCGAGCCGCGACTCAAACCAGCCTGTGCCCTCGCGAGTCATATTCGCGGCGACCAAGGCCTGCGCGTGAGTGATGTTCGGGAACATGCCGACGCGCAACACCTGCTCGGCGTGGGCAGAGGAAATCAACAACAGGGATAGTAGGATTTTTTTCATTTAGGCCAGAGCCAGAAAAGATAGCCGCCGTAGATCGCGAGCAGAACGCCACCTTCCCAGCGTTTGATGATAAAGCCAGACCAGAGAATCGGAACGAGCAGGAGCGAGAAGCCAAGCATCACAAACATATCCACCCACGCCACGCCGCCGGCGTTGATCGGCGCAATGAGACCCGCCGCGCCGAGGATGCAGAGGATGTTGTAGATGTTGGAGCCGACGATGTTGCCGATGGCGATATCCGGCTGTTTTTTCAACGCGGCAACAATCGAAGCTGCCAGCTCCGGCGTGCTCGTGCCGGCTGCCACGATCGTCAGACCGATGATCGCCTCGCTCACTCCCCAGGCGCGGGCAATCGAGATCGAGCCATTTACCAAGAAGTTTGAACCGAAAACAAGCAGGCCCAGCCCGCCGAGAATGAAAAGGATGTCCATCCACAGGGGCTTTGACGGGTGTTTTAGCGATTCTTCGAACTCGGCATTGACCTCGGGCGTCGTCGTTTTTTTTGCATAAATGATGCTTCCGACCGTGTAAATGATGATGCCCGTAAACAAAACGCCGGCCTCCCATTTCGCGAGTGCCCCGTCGCGGAAAAAGAACAGCATCAAGAGCGTGACACCGATCATGATGGGCACGTCGATCTTCACGAGCTGGAAG
>JBBRHN010000136.1:0-6817 GCA_038222685.1 Chthoniobacterales bacterium
AATTTGTTTTTCTCGACGAACGTGGACGATGCGATTCGCGCGGCGGACGTGATCTTTGTCAGCGTGAATACGCCGACGAAGACCTATGGCGTCGGCGCGGGACGCGCGGCGGATTTGCGCTATCTCGAACTCTGTGCACGCCAAATCGCGGAGGTCGCAACCGGCGATAAAATCGTCGTCGAAAAATCAACACTACCCGTCAAGACCGCCGAGTCGCTCAAGCGCGTTCTACACGCAAATTCCAACGGGCACCATTTTGAGATTCTCTCCAATCCCGAGTTCCTCGCGGAGGGCACAGCCGTTGCGGATCTCGAAAATCCCGACCGTGTTTTGATCGGTGGCGACGATACGCCGCAGGGCCGCGAGGCCATTGCGAAGTTGGTGAGCGTCTATGCGCGGTGGGTGCCCGCCGAACGAATCCTTACGACAAACCTCTGGTCGTCGGAGTTGACGAAGCTGGTCTCCAACGCCCTCCTCGCTCAGCGCATTTCTTCGATTAACTCGATCTCTGCGCTCTGCGAAGTCACCGGCGCCGATGTCTCTGAAGTCGCCCGCGCCGCTGGTCGCGACGCGCGCATTGGCCCACGATTCCTCAACGCATCGGTTGGTTTCGGAGGCTCCTGTTTTCAGAAAGACATTCTCAATTTGGTTTACCTTTGCGAGCACTACGGGCTGCGCGAGGTCGCGGATTACTGGGAGAGCGTCGTGAAGATTAACGACTGGCAGAAGGACCGCTTCGTCAGCCGCATCATTCGAACGCTTTTCAATACCGTCGCCGGTAAACGCATCGCCCTCCTCGGGTTTGCGTTCAAAAAAGACACTAACGACACGCGCGAATCAGCCGCTATCCGCGTGGCGTCCGCGCTCATGGACGAGAAGGCTGACATCGTGGTCTATGACCCAAAAGTAACGGACGCCGAAATTTATCGCGACCTCGATTACGCGCGGGGCGATCAACTCGCCCGCGAGGCCGTGCAAGTGGTGGACGATCCCTACGCTGCGCTGGAAGGGGCGCACGCTCTGGCGGTGCTCACCGAGTGGGACGTGTTTCGTGAACTCGATTATCAGCGGGTTTTCGGCAAAATGAAAAAGCCCGCGTTTGCTTTTGACGGACGCAACATTCTCGATCACCAAAACCTCCGCAAAATCGGCTTCGAGGTTCACGTCATCGGCAAGTCGCCCGCGTTGTAGGCAACAGGCCGCCGCGCCGCTCTCTGGGGAAGCGGCGCATCGAGTGGTTACTCGGTGATGATGTCTTTGTAGGTCTTACCCGATGGGATCATCGGCAAAACGTGTGCGGTGTAAGGCGTCATTACGTCCAGCACGTAAGCCTCTTTGGAATCCAACATGCGCTTCATCGCGGCGGGCAGATCCTTTTTGTGGATCACGCGCTCGCACGTTACGCCGAAGCCTTTGCAGATCTGCACGTAGTCGGGATAGATCCGTTGGAGATCCTTCGGGTCGCCGAGGAAAGTGTGCCCCCGGTTGCTGCCGTGGAATCGATCCTCCCATTGAACCACCATGCCGAGATGTTGGTTGTTGAGGATAATCGCTTTTGCCGCGATGCCCTCAACATGGGCGGTCGCGAGTTCCTGGACGTTCATCAAAAACGATCCGTCGCCGTCGATATCCACGACTTGCTTATCCGGCCGCGCAACCTTGGCGCCCATTGCGGCGGGATAGCCGAAGCCCATCGAACCAAGACCGGCCGACGTGATGAATGTGCGTGGTTTCGTAAAGTCGTAGAATTGCCCGGCCCACATTTGGTGCTGGCCCACGCCGGTCGTGATGATGGCGTCGCCTTTGGTCATTTCGTGCAGAAGCTTAATGACGTGCTGCGGCTGAATGGCGTCCGGCGTATCTTTGAAACTGAACGGATGTGCCGTGCGCCATTTCTCGATCTGTTGATGCCACGCAGGGAATTTCACGTAGTTTTTCGCCAAGCGTTTATTGCCCGCCTGATCGAGAATTTTATTCAGGCGGCCGAGCGCATACTTGAGATCACTCAGGATCGGCAGGCGCACGAGCTTGTTTTTGTTGATTTCGGAATTGTCGATGTCGATGTGAACGATCGTTCCGTGCTCGCAGAACTTTTCCACTTTGCCCGTCACGCGATCATCAAATCTAACTCCGATAGCCAGAAGCAAATCGGCCTCGTTCACCGCGTTGTTTGCATAAACCGTGCCGTGCATTCCGAGCCATTTGAGCGAGAGTGGGTGATTCTCCGGGAAGCAGCCGATGCCCATGAGCGTTGTCGCCACTGGGATCTGGGTGCGTTCGGCAAACTCCAGCAACTCGGCCGATGCTTCGCCCGACATCACGCCGCCACCGCAATAAATCATCGGCTGTTTCGCTCCGCCAATCATGCCCACCAACTCTTGCAGAGCCAAGTCGTCGGCTTTTTTCTCGGGCTTGTATCCGCGCAAGTTCACCGTCTTCGGGAAAATCGGCTGCGTGGTTTGGTTCTGAATGTTTTTTGGAACGTCGATCAGCACGGGGCCCGGGCGGCCGGTTTGGGCGATGTGGAATGCCTCTTTCACGATGCGAGGGATCTCGTTGATGTCCCACACGAGGTAGCTGTGCTTCACCATCGGCAACGTCATGCCAAACACGTCGGTTTCCTGAAACGCACCGCGTCCGATCATCTCCTGAGGCACCTGGCCGGTGATGGCAACGAGGGGAATCGAATCCATGAACGCGTCGGCAATGCCCGTCACGAGGTTCGTCGCGCCGGGGCCGGAGGTCGCCATGCACACGCCGGCTTTTCCGGTCACCCGCGCATACCCTTCCGCCGCAAATACGCCGCCTTGTTCGTGCCGGGGCAGAATCGTGCGGATCTTTTTCGTCTTCGTCAGGGCTTGATGCAATGGCATCGAGCAGCCGCCGGGGTAGGCGAAAATGACATCCACGCCTTCGCGCTCGAGGCATTCGATCAGAATCTCGGCCCCGTTCATGACTTTACCGCGCTCCAGTGAAGCTTTCGCGGTGGGTTTGGATGATGTTTTTGTTTTCATGGATGAGAATCGAGTAGAACCGTTTACTACATAACGCAGGATGGCTCTTTGGCGAGTGAAAAAATCGCAATTTCCCGGCGCAACATATCGAGCGCGGCTTGGCTCGCCAGGTTTTTGAAGTTCTCGCGGTCCGTGGGAAAATGGAATTCCTGTGCGCGGGCAGGGGAGTATTTGGAGGCGAGACCGATAAAGACGAGGCCGACGGGTTTTTCCGCCGTGCCGCCGTCGGGGCCAGCCACGCCCGTGAGCGAGAGCGCAAAATCGGCGTCTGTTCGCGCGAGTGCACCGGCGGCCATCGCGACGGCAACTGGCTCACTGACAGCGCCATGTGCGGCGATCAGCTCCGGATCGACGCCGAGAGCGCTCGATTTTGCCTCGTTGGCATACGTCACAAAACCCTGTCGCAAGACACCCGATGCGCCTGGCACATTCGTGATGCGGTGAAGGAGAAATCCGCCCGTGCAGGATTCCGCCGCCGTGAGCGTTGTTCCACTGGCCAGGAGGCTCTTCACGACGGATTGCTCTAGGGATTCGCCTTCCTTGGAAACAAGGTGCGGGCCAAGAGCGATGAGAATCGCAGGTTCGGCTTCGTCGAGGTCAACCTCGCGTCCAACGATGCGGAAGTCCACCTCGTTCGAGCGCGCGCAGTAGCCGATTTCGAAGCGAGGATCGCCGGAGAGTGCCAAGCCGACCATTTCCTCAACCTCGCTCTCGCCCATCCCCACGACCCTGTAAACACGGCATTCGCGCGGTTCGAGTTCGCGACAAATTTCTCGCAGGATGGGAAGAGCGAATTCCGTGAACATCGGTTGCAATTCGCGCGGCGGGCCGGGGAGCAAAAAGAGGTGAGGGGAGGAAGATGAGGGATGATCGATGGCCGGCAGATAAAGGCCGGGTGCCGTGCCACGCTTGTTCTCGAGGACCGTCGCGCCGCGCGGCACCTGAGTTTGGCGGAGCATGCGGTCGCGGAGTGGGATCCCGCGTGCCGCGAGGCGCACCTCGATGCCGGCGCGGATGGCGGAATTTTCTTCGAGCGGCATCGAAAGAAGTTCGGCGGCAATCTCGCGTGTTACGTCATCTGTGGTGGGGCCGAGCCCTCCGGTGACGAGCACGATGTCGGCGCGGTCGAAGGTTTCAATGAGCGCGTCGCGAATAGCTGCCCCATCCGGCACCGTCGTCTGCCTTGCGATGCGCAGGCCAAGCGGGAAGAGCATTTTTCCAAGCCAGGCCGCATGGGTGTTGACGACTTCGCCAAGGAGCAGCTCCGAGCCCGTGTTCAGGACTTCGAGCCTCATCCGTCGCAGTGCCCGTTAAGCAACGACTCCATCCAACCGCGAACCATGCTGTGCCTCTCGCAGCTTCCGGTGTTTTCGTAGGTATGCAGCAGGTTGGAGAGGATGCGCACGAGAATCTGGCGGGGTGTTGCGGGACGGAGATGGCACTCAGTGAGGGCGATGCCTTGGCGTGCGAGGATTTGCTCGACGTCCGCCTGCGTGAGGATGCGCCCGCGATGAAACGGATCGAAATAAACTTCGCCGTGCCGCGCGATGAAGTGCCCCGGCAGATTGATGCCGTCGATTTTCATGGCACCGCGCGAACCGACCATCATGTAAATCATTGTGAGCGTAATCGGCATCCCGGCCCGTGTTTCGATCACGCGGGGAAGGAGCGAATTTCTCTCGCTGTAGTAGTCGTCGCAATTGCCGCGAAAATCGAGCTCTCCCGAAAGATACTGCGCGAGGATTTTTACACGCTCCCGATTGCTCACGGCACCGGAAATCTTGATCAGCAACTGGCGGCCCCAGTGATTGATTTTGTGTTCGCAAGCCGCAGTGCATGTCCCTGGCTCGAGCGCGCGGGCCAGTGCCCAGCAGGCTTGCTCCAGATCGAGTCCACGTCCGAAAAAATGGCAAAACAACGAAAAGTCGTCTGCCGCGCTCTGGCCGTTGATTTCGGCCACAACCTCCCGGGCGTGAGCGGAAACGCAGGCGTCGTCGCAGTGACAGAGCTCATTGAGATACTCCAAATCCTGTTCGCCGCGATCCGCGAGTTGTTCTTTGACAAGGCGAACCGTCTCCGGATCATCGTCTCGGAAAAGTTTTACCAGCGCCTCTTTTTGGCCAGACATTGTGTTTCTAATAGAGCCAGATTGCCCCGATAAGCAAGTGAAGTCATCCCGGCACCGCATCGACACTCTCAACCTCCCCGGCCCGGCAGCGGATGGAAAGCTGGATCGGACGGCAGCAAACTGCGCAGTCTTCGATCATCTCACAGCTTGCATAGGATGTATCGACGCTGATCGCAAAGAGCTCCCAACAGTAGGGGCAGGCGACCTCGACATCCTCGACGACGTCCATGGAATTTATCCGTCGAGCGGCACACGCTTGGCGTCGCTCCAGAGATTTTCCAAATCGTAAAACTCCCTCTTCTCATTGAGAAAAACATGACAAATCACATCGCCGTAATCGAGCACGATCCACTGGCTGCCAGGGTAACCGTCCTCTGCAAACGGCCTCTGGTCGGCCTCCTTGCGGGTTGTTTCGCGGATCGAAGACGAGATCGCCTTTAACTGCGGCTCCGAAGTGCCGGAGCACACAAGAAAAAAATCGGTAAACGTGGAAACTCCACGCAAATCGAGCAACACGAGATTCTCGGCTTTTTTTTCCAAGGCGGCATTCGCGCAAATTCGCGCGAGTTTCTCGGAGTCAATCATTCCGGTAAAGACGGTGTCGGGAAATCAGGGAACATACTGGTCCTGGAACGAGATACCTCACCGAGCGCCCCGTTGCAATGCGATTCCGGATGTCCGTCGAGGAAACATCGACCTGGCGTCGGATTTGCGGAAACCCGCCTTCGACCGCACCCGCCCCGCGATCCAGAACAACGAAGCGCACAAGCTCGCGGAGTTCATCGATCTCCTTCCATGTATCGAGTGCTGGCAAATTGTCGCTGCCGATCAGATAAAAAATCTCCGCGCCCGGGAAGCGGGTCATCATCTGCCGCACAGTGTCGATTGCAAACGATGGGCCTTCTCGCCGGATCTCGCAGTCGTCCCAGTCCAACCCTTCCTCGTCGGCCACCGAGGCCTCGACCATCGCCGCGCGAATCTCCGGCGGCGCGGGCGGACGGTCGAGCTTGTGTGGAGAGACTCCCGCCGGAATCAAGATCACGCGATCCAACCCGAGTTGTTCCCGTGCCTCGCGAGCCAGAATCAGGTGACCGTGATGAACGGGATCGAACGTGCCCCCGTAAAGGCCGATTTTGGAAAGTGGAATCATTTCGACAGCATGGATAATTTTGTTTCTCCTTGGGCCATTATGCCATCCAGCGATGCAGGTCAACTTCTCCTCGTCGGCGTTCCCGGGCCGGAACTCGATGCGGCTACCGCCAAACTCTTCCGCGAAATCCGTCCGGGAGGTTTCATTCTCTTCGGGCGAAACATCAAAACGCCGACGCAACTTCGCAAGCTCATCGACGATCTGAGGAACGTCAGCGACGTCGAACCGATCATCACACTCGACCAGGAAGGCGGACGTGTTTCGCGCCTCAAGCTTATTGGCAACGAACCTCCCAACGCCCAGCAGTTCAGGGATCGCGGGGATTTGGAGCTCATTCGCAAACACGGCGACATCACCGGACGACTGATGCGGCAATTCGGTTTTAATCTCGATCTTTGCCCCGTGCTCGACATTTCGTTCGACGACGAAGCCGACAACTCACTTCGCGGACGTTGTTACGGACGCACCGTTGCAGAGGTCATCGCCAAGGCGGGAGCTTTCAACGACGGGCTCCGCGCGACTGGC
>JBBRHN010000137.1:0-6780 GCA_038222685.1 Chthoniobacterales bacterium
ACGGAATCCAGTTTGACTTAGTTTATAGACTAGACTAATTTGGATGCCATGACAGGAACGGTTAATATTCACGAAGCCAAGACTCACTTGTCCCGCTTACTGGCCCGAGTGGCGGCTGGGGAGGAGATCATTATTGCCAAAAATGGTCTTCCTGTGGCCCGCATGGTTTCCATCTCTCCCCGGTCGCCCCGCCAACCGGGCCGTTTTCGCGGTAAGATTCGCGGTGCCGAGGACTTGCTCAAGCCTGCCTCGCCCGAGGAAAGTGCCCTCTGGGCCGACGGTCATGCTCTGGACCCGCTTCGTAGGAAACCCGCCAAGTCATGAAGCTGCTGCTCGACACGCACGCTCTGCTTTGGTGGTGGACTGAGCCGGAACGAATTCCGGTCGCTTTGTTGGAAAAATTGAGTGCCCCGGAAACCGAGATTCTCGCGAGTGCCGTCACCGCCTATGAGTTGACCTACAAACATCGGTTGGGAAAACTCGATCTTCCCGAAGACCTCTTGTCCGGTTTTGCCGAAGCACTGGCGGCGGAACGTTGGACCGCTTTGCCGGTCACCCTCGCACATAGCCTCCTCGCTGGGAGGCTCGCCTCCGATCACCGCGACCCTTTTGACCGTCTCCTCGCCGCCCAATCCCTGATCGAGCAGGCGGCACTGGTTACGGTTGATCCAGCTTTTGCGGATTTCGAGGGGTTGCAAACCGTTTGGTCTGCCCCGGCAAATACTAACGATCCGGTTCCGTGACAAAAAACGTCAGGTTAAACATCGAACATCGAAACCTGAACTTCCAACGCTGAATCGGGTTTTCGAGAAAGCCGTTCAAACCAGGATTTCAGACAAAAAATGAGCCAATGATGCCGATCCCATTCGAAGTTCGATGTTGAGGCTTCAACGTTAGAAGTTTCTCCGAGGGGAAAAGTGGCAATTTGGCGGGAGCGGGAGTAGGCTTTTCCGATGGATCTGCTGGCCCCTCTCCCCGCTCGCGATTTTTCGCCCTACGCGGCGGCGCATTTGCTTTGGCGTGCTGGCTTTGGGGGCACTTGGAAAGAGGCGGAGGAACTAGCGGCACTCGGGCTCGATGGTGCGGTGGATCGTTTGGTGAACTATCGGAGGTCGACCGGGCTCAAGGCACCGCCGTGTGCGGAGCCGCTTAAAGAGAGTCATCGCGTATTTGAGGAACGCGTTCGCGCGTTGCCGGATGAGCGGGAGCGCGAGAAGGAACGTCAGGTTCGGCGCGAAACCGAGCAGCGAAACATTCGCGAGCTGCAGATTTGGTGGCTTGATCGCATGTTGGCAAGTTCGCCCTCGCACAAAACGATTCATCCGCTGGAGGAAAAACTTACCCTGTTTTGGCACTCTCATTTTGCGACGGGGTTTCAGGATAAAATTGAAGAGACACACCCGATTTGGCAACAAAACCAAACGTTTCGCGAACTGGCATTGGCGGCGTTTCCCGATCAGCTCCGTGCGGTGATTCACGATCCGGCGATGCTCGTGTGGTTGGACAACGCGGCCAGCCACCGGGGGCACCCGAACGAGAATTTCGCTCGTGAATTGATGGAGCTTTTTTCCACGGGTGTCGGCCATTACAGCGAGACGGACGTCAAAGAATCCGCTCGCGCACTGACTGGCTACGGGATTGATCGCGAGAATTGGACGTTTGCGTTTCGTGAGGACGCGCACGATCCCGACGAAAAATCTTTTCTTGGACAGAGTGGATGTTTTGGCGGGGACGACATCGTTCGCATCATCACGGAACAACCCGCTACGGCGAAATTCATGGCGCGCAAAATTCTCGACGCCTTTGTTTGCACGCATCCCGGGGAGGATCTTGTGGAGCCTGTCGCCGATCTGTATCGGGCCAGCGGTTATGATCTCAAGGCACTCTTTCACTCGCTTTTTCGTTCGCAGCTTTTCTACTCGGCTCGTGCAATGAACTCGGTTGTCAAAAGCCCCGTCCTCCTTGCGATCGGTGCATTGAAAGGAATGCGGGCGAAGCTGCCGGCTGACGATCTCATTCTGGGTGCGCTCCGCGTGATGGGGCAGAATTTATTTTTTCCTCCGGACGTCAACGGCTGGCCGGGGGGTGGCGACTGGATCAACTCTAATACGCTTCTCGTGCGCTACAACTTCGCAAATTTCCTCATGCACGGCGTGAGCCCGGACGAATTCAAAACGTTTGACCGGCAAGTCAATCGCGGAGGAAACAGGCGCACTTTTCTCGAGACGCAGCGAAACCCGGACGCTGTCGATTGGTCGCCCAAGAAGCAAATGATGAGCGACGGAGCCGTCCGCCTTGTGCTTTCTAACAAAGACATCGCCAATCACTTCCTTCGCGAGTTTCTCCAACGCGAGCCGCCGCGCGATCTCAGCGACGCGATTGCGCAGCTCGCAGGCACCGATGGCTCGGGCGGACGCCGGTCGATGAGTGTCGAGGATGTCAATTTCGACGAACGCGCCAGGGGCTTGGTTCACCTCATTATGAGTAGCCCGGACTATCAACTGTGTTAGTATAAGGTTATGTCCCTCCACACCCGCCGCGAATTTCTCTCGACCGGACTCAAGGGTGCCGGCCTCCTCGCCGTGAGCACCTTTGCTCCGGCGTTTGTTGCGCGCACGGCGGCGGCCACGGGTGCCGGTCGCGATGCCAGTATTTTGGTTATCGTTCAACTGAGCGGCGGCAACGATGGGCTCAACACAGTGATTCCCTTTGCCGATGACCTCTACGCAAAGGCCCGCCCGACCATCCGGATCCCCGGACGCGACACGCTCAAACTTTCCGATTCGCTCGGCCTCCATCCTTCTCTCGCGGGAATGAAAGGCGAATACGACGCGGGTCGCATGGCCATTGTGGAAAACGTCGGTTACCCGAATCCCAATCGTTCGCATTTTCGATCCATGGAAATCTGGCACACCGGCGGAGACGACACGAAGCCTCGCGTAACAGATGGTTGGCTCGGACGCTACTTCGACGCCAAATGCGATGGTCTCGATCCTCGCAATCTGCCGGGAGAAATTGGCGTGAGCCTTGGCAAAGTGATGCCTCAGGCGTTTCGCAACCGTGCCAACGTGGGCCTCGCCATCAACGACCCCGCAACTTTCCAATGGAACCCCAGCGGCGAGACATCCACGCTGGCAAAAGTGCAGGAAAAGATTTTCGAAAAACTCAATCAGCCCGGTGGCGGCGGCACGATGGCACCAGCCTCGGGCGGCATCTCCGGCAACGAACCCGGGACAATGGATTTTCTTCGTCACACGGCCATGAATGCGGTCGTTTCGGGAGACGAAATTCGCGCGCTACTTAAGCAGGAAAAAAACCGTGCCAAATACCCCGACGGTGAACTTTCCAGCCAACTGCAAATGGTCGCGCGCCTTATCACCGGGGATTTTCCGACCAGAGTTTACTATGTTGCCCAAGGTGGTTACGACACGCACGCCGACCAACTCGGCCACCACGCGCGTCTCCTTGGCGACTTCAGCCAAAGCGTCACGGCTTTCCTCGACGATCTCCGCAAACAAAAAGCCGCTGACCGCGTCGTCGTTCTCGCTTTTAGCGAATTTGGACGCCGCGTTGCCGAGAATGGCAGCCGCGGCACGGACCATGGTGCAGCCGCGCCCATGTTTATTTTTGGCGACACCATCCAAGGTGGACTTCACGGCACTGCGCCGGACCTTTCGGACCTCGTCGACGGCGACGTGAAACACCAGACGGACTTCCGCCAGGTTTACGCTGCCATTCTCGACGGGTGGCTCAAAACTCCGTCGGAGAAAATCCTCGGTCAGGACTTCCGTGGCTTGGATCTCATCCGCCAGCGTGGGTAGTCACTCTCCCGGCGCGCGCGAGGCTTGGATGATGTCCACCCAAATGGGCAGAGCGAGTGCGCCGCCGTAGCCGCCGGGACGGATCGGGCGGGGTTGATCGAAGCCGACCCAGACTCCGCAGGTGAGGCCCGAATTAAATCCGACAAACCACGCGTCGAGGAAATTGTTCGTCGTGCCTGTTTTGCCAGCGGCCCGACCGCGAAGCCCGAATTCCCTGGCGCGTGAGCCTGTCCCGCGCTCGACGACAGCTTCCATGAGCGACGTGGTCGTGCGGGCAGCGTCAGAGGTCAAGACGCTGAAACGACCGCGCGTGCTTTTGTAGAGCAAGTGCCCGTCGGCGTCGGTGACGCGTTCGATAAGGTAGGGCTGGAGCTTCGTGCCGCCGGTCGCGAAAATCGTATAGGCCGCCGTGATGTCTTTGAGCGTGGTCTCAAACGCACCGAGAGAAATAGCCGGGTAACGCGGCGGATCACTCGCAACACCGGCGCGAATCAAGGTTTCCGCAACTTTGTCGAGGCCGGCACGCAGACCGATGCGCACGCTCATCGTGTTGCGCGAATCTACCAGCCCCTCGCCGGCCGGGCGCATCCCGCGGTAAGTGCCATCGGAGTTCCCAGGCTGGTAGCTGCCATATTTTTTCGGAATCTCCCCGGCGGCAATCGGCCCGTCGTCAACTTTATCGCCGGTCTGAAGCCCCTGCTCGAAAGCCACCGCATAGACAAAAGGCTTCACGACCGAGCCCGCTTGGCGGTGTCCGAAAAGCGCGCGGTGAAATTTGCTCCGGCGATAGTCGCGTCCGCCAACAATGGCGCGGATTCCGCCCGTTTTATTGTCGATGGCCATCGCGGCGGCTTCGAGATAGGGGGTGGACTTTTCGGTGTCGAGAACATCGTCGGCAAAGGCGGTCATCGGCTTGTGAGGATACCCTGGCTGCGCTTCGATTTGTGCAAGGCGGCGCGCGACAGAGTTCTCGGCTGTCGATTGGAGCGTGCCGTCGATCGTGGTGAAAATTTGGAGTCCGCCCTCGTCCATCCTGCCGGGTTCGAGCACGAGTTCGAGTTCGCGCAAGACGGCATCCATCGCCCAGTTATCCTCTGGCGAGAGACTTTTCCGCCCTGCCGTGACGAGTGGCTCGGCGGTGGATTCATCGCGTTGCGCGAGAGTAATGAATCCTGTTTCCTGCATTCGTTTGAGGACGGTATCGCGCTCTCGGCGCGATTTTTCAGGCGCGCGGAGCGGCGAGAGACGGTTGGGACTGCGAATGAGGCCTGCAAGCGTGGCGGCCTCCGGCAGTTCAAGTCGCGAGGCGGGTTTGCCGAAATACATTTGGCTCGCCGATTCGAGACCATAAGTGCCGGACCCGAAGTAGATGCGGTTGACGTAGGCTTCGAGAATCTCCTCTTTGCTAAGTTCCGTCTCGATGCGGAACGCCAACGCCGCTTCAACAAGCTTGCGGTGCAGATTTTTTCCACCGAGAGGGAAACTGTTCCGCGCGAGCTGCTGCGTGATGGTGCTGGCTCCCTCGCGAAAGCCGCCAAGGAAAAGATTGCGCACGACCGCGCGCGCGATGCCGATGGGGTCAATCCCGTGGTGCGTGTAAAACCGCGTATCCTCGCGACTGATCAACGCGTTGATGAAATGGTTCGATACTTTATCAAACGGCACGACGACGCGGTTCTCTCCCGCGAGTCGACTGTAAAAGCCCCCCGTGTGGTCATAGACAATCGAGCGCTCATCCATCTCGTGAATTTTCCGCAGGTCGAACTGCATGGCCCACGCGTAGTATCCCAGCGCCACGACCAACCAAAGCAGCCCGGTGACGAAGGCGAGCTTGAAGACGATGCCCAAGAGTCTGCCTCGGCGTCGCGGCTTGCGTGGCCGCTTGCCGGCCTTGACAGTTTTCCTTCCCACGCTGTTGACCTTACACGGCCCGGCGGCTTCGAGGGAGGCTTTTGTCGTGCTAACGCTGCTTATCCGCGGCGCGCATCTCGTTCTGACGCATCGGCATCGCGTCGATCAGCGAAAAGACCTCCCCGGGCGCCACGGGTGCATTCCAACGGTTTTTCAGGTGACCATCTTTGCCAATCAGCGAAACATGGAACTGTCCCTCGTGAAGGGCGGGCGTCCAAAGCAAAAGCAAATCCCGCTCCTCCGCAGCTAGCAGCGTGTGGGTCGGCGACCACTCTCGAATAAACTCCGCTAAACGCTTGTCCTCCCTCGAGCATTGCACTAACAGCACCCGGTTTTTTCCCCGGAAGGAACTCATCTCCCCGGCGGGGGGCAGCGTGATTTTTTCCGATGCGGACGCGGCGCCCATCGAACAAAAAAGCGCTGGTACGAGTAAGTAAACGGGACAGTTCATCTTAAAACTATAACCCAACGGCGCAGTTGCGCATCAGGATGCACGATTTTTTTTGGAACTCTCCTCTATGGATTATTTGAGCGGATTCCGGCAGGCTGAGAAAATGAAGATTCAGATTCTCACCATATTTCCCGAGATGTGCCGGGGAATTCTCGAATCGAGCATTTTGAAGCGTGCGCAGGAGAAACGGCTCGCCGAACTCGAAGCGCTCGATCTTCGGCAGTGGGCGAAAGATCGTCATCGTTCGACCGACGACGCCCCCTACGGCGGAGGCCCCGGAATGGTCATGAAAATCGAACCCATTGATCTTGCCCTCACCGAGATGCGGCAGCCCGGCGCGCGAGTGATCCTGATGTCGCCCCAAGGTCGCCCATTTTCCCACGCGCTCGCCGCAGAGCTCTCCCATGCGGAACACCTCATCCTGGTCTGCGGGCATTACGAAGGCATCGATCAACGCGTCAGCGAGCATCTCGTGGACGAAGAAATCTCTATCGGCGACTACGTCCTCACCAACGGCGCGCTCGCCGCTCTCGTCGTCACCGACGCCATCGTGCGCCTCATCCCCGGCGTGCTCGGCGACGACCAGTCCGCGGTTCA
>JBBRHN010000138.1:0-6754 GCA_038222685.1 Chthoniobacterales bacterium
GCCGCGCTGATCCAGATGGCGAGAACGCCGGATAGCATCCCGCCACCCGTGAAACCCGACTCAGCGGGCGCGCAGAAGACCTTTGAGGCCTTGCAGCAATGCGGCTCGTCTCCGACGTCACAGACGTGGACAGTGAACGCCGGTGCCATCAACGAATTTGTGATCTCAACCATCCAGATGGTTCCCGCGACGCAAGGCTCGTCTTTGCAGGCGGAATTCCGCCGCGCCTTTGTGAGGCTCAACGACGGTGAAGCCGACTTTTTCATCGAGCAGCGTTTCCTCACGCGCGACCTTTATTTCAGACTCGGCATCGTGCCGGAATCCGCTACCACGGGACTTGTAGCCCGCGTCGTCGGCGCCTCCATTGGTCGCGTTCCCGTCCACCCGGCTCTCCTGCCCGCGCTCATGCCCATATTCAAGCCCTCGCTTGCCGGTCTCGAACAGGCCACGACGATTTTGCAAAAGGCCTCTGAGGCAACGATCACGCCAACAGACGTGCTCATCAAATGGCCCGGCTCTACCTCGTCGCGCTGAGCATCCTTCTCGTTGGCTCGACCGCATTGGGACAGCAGGCGGGCCGGACGACAAGTTCCTCGGGTCAGTTCGTCATTTACTCCAAAGACCCCGAATGGCGCACAGCCGCGTCGCGCCGCGCGGACGATGCAAAACTCGCTTGGCAAAAATGGCTGGGTTCCAACGGTGACTGGACTCACCCGATCATTATTCAGGATCTCCGCCGCTCGCCGCGCCCGTCGGGCAACCTCCGCGCCTCGACGGCCATTTTTGAATCCGACGGCGGTGCACTCAAAGTCCAGACCGACATCTATGACTCCTCCGTCATGGGCAGCGAGACGTTTGAGATGGAAATCTTTCGCGCCATGGGCTTGGAACGAATCTACCGAAAGAATCCCGTGCGCGCAGGTAAGCCGTTTCACCAGCTTCCCGCTTGGATCGCCGAAGGTCTGACCCAAGCCATTCGAGTCGAAAAAAACGGAATACCCGACGGCGTTTACGCCGCTTTGTTAAGCAGCGAACGTCCGCCGAAGATTGAGGACTTTCTCAAGTCCAAACCCGAATTGATGGAAGCGACCTCGATGACGCTTTACCGCACACAGGCTCTTGCTCTCTTGCGTGCCCTTCGCCAACTACCAGAGGGAGCCAAAGGGCTCGACAGTCTCGTCGAATCCCTGCACGAAGAGGACGGCGGCCTCAAAACCATTTTCGCGGCTTACCCCTCGCTTTCGAGCGATTCCGCTCAACTCGGCAAAATCTGGACCCTTGCCATCGCACGGGGATCCAGCAACCGGAAACTCGAGATGCTCTCCATCGGTGAAACCAACCGCGCCCTCGCCACCATCTTTGAGATTTCCGGTCCCGCCGATTCAAAAAAACCCGACGAAGGCATCCTCAGCGGTGCCGCCGCCATGCCGTCCATCGCGCGTGGTGCCGGCGGCCCTTTTTTCATGCGCCAGAAAGCCGGCGAACTCCTCAACCTCGAATTCCGCGCCCACCCGGTCATGAAACCGGTTGTCGCCGAATACCGCGCCATCGCGTCTGAACTCGCCGCCAAACCGCGCAAAAATGTCACCAAGCGCATCGAAGAAACCGACAAAATCCAAAGCCTCCTCCAGCAACGTTCGGGCAGCGTCACCGACTACCTCAACTGGTTCGAGGCCACGCAGCTCGACATGTTAAGCGAGGGAACACTTGAAGTCTCCGACCCGCCCACAGCCCAGCCACGCGGCGACGCTCTCACCCGGCAAATCGACGCCCTCGAACGCCGCGGCTGGTAGTCACTCCGAGGAGACAATCTCCCCGCTCGTCGCCATCAGCGTCACTAGCCCGATGGATCCTCCGGCGGGATCGTAGCACCACACCGACCAAAGCGGCGCAGACGAAGCCCCCTTTTGCTGCAGCACGTAACTCACACTGGCCAGCTTGCGCCCCTTATCGCTCGCATACTTCATCGCGATATCCCACGCAGCGTTCGAGTTGATTTTAACCCGCGAAAAATCGATGGGCGAAGGTTTTTCGATGATTGTTCGCAAGTCCAACGAGCGCTTCTCCCCAACAATCTCCTGACCCTGAACCGTGAGTGACTCCGCTCGTTGAACGCCAGTCTTCCGCGCGATGAAATACCACTGCTGAGGATCCGGCACGCCGTTATCGGCGGAAATCTTCAACACCCCCTCCCGATAGGCCGCCGGGAGAATCTGCACGGCATCCAGCGCCGTGCGCTGCGCCTGCGCAGAAGCTGCAAGAACGAAACAAAATGCAATCACAGTAAGGAGGTGGCGTGTTTTCACTATCACGACCCTACAAACCCCGAACGCCCATTCCAAGAATCGAATCGACACTCAATAACCACTTGCCAACCCGCGGGACTTCCGCAACTGTCCTGTCATCTATGAAGCTTACACGTCTCTTTTTCTCCGCAACCGCCGTCGCCATCGCCTTCGGACTCAGCGCCTGCCAAACCATGCCGACCACTGGCGGCAAAACAGCCTTTTCCTTCGACCCGCCCGTCACTCAGCCAACCAACCCTTCTGCCGTGAAGCTCAAACTTAGCACGGGTGCCCAGCGCCTCTATGTTGTCGAGGGCGATAAAGTCTTGCTCGCAACTCCCGTCACCGTCGGCAAGCCAGGTTCGCTGACCCCGCACGGCAACTTTACTATCTACTCAAAACAAGCCAACCGCCGCCGTTTCAGCAGTCCGGGCGCAGGCTACCCGATGACGTATTGGATGGAGTTCAAATCGGCCTACGGTCTCCACTGGGGTTTTATGAAACCTCATCCCGCGACCCACGGTTGCGTGCGCATGCCGCTCAAGTCCGCGGCGAAAACCTTCGCCCTCATTCGCGTCGGCACACCCATCAACATCTCCACGAGCCAGCCATGGGATGCCACCATCGGAAAATCCCTCCCGCGCCTCGACGACAGCCACCTCTCCGACCCTCCGATGGCCTACATGCTGAGCCCCAAGGTTTTTGCGGACGCCCGCCAGGGCAAGATGTGGAATTTTTAATCGACGCTACTTTCGGCTCGGATCAAACAAACGGTTGAGCAGATTCGCAATGCGGTAACCCGCAAGCGCAATCTGTCTCCCGGCGATACCACGGGCACCTTCAACGTATTCCCCCGTGAGCGCGACCGGTAATCCCTCGGCCGCGTCTGGCAGCTTCGCATAAGCAAAATCGTATCCGAGCACATGGCTCTCAAGGGCCCATGCTCGCGCATCGCCACCCGCCCCCCCCGCGAGTGAAGCCGCCGGAAATTCCGCACGAATTTTCTCCGCCGCGCTGACAACGAGATCCCGTGCCTTCTGGTGTCCGGCCACCGGCGTCTGTCGCGGATACAACGGCGCCGCAAACTCGACCGACGCATCGCCATCGCGAAATACACGCCGATACGCACTGTCCCAGAAGAAATGCAGATTTCCCCCTCTCGAAAAAATCAAGTCCGACTGCTCGTCTTTCAAATTTCCAACGGCAACCTTGTTTCCTCCCATGTCATCGCGATTCGTCGCATGCAAAGGCTGCTGAATGTCCCCTGCCAGATGCAGAAGAATCATCAATGCCATATCGCGGTCAATGCCTGGCTCCTCAACCTTCCCCTCCAAAATGGCCACGCACTGCTCGATGCCCCAGATCACATTCGGTGCCGCCCGACTGCCCTCCGGAATCGGCAGCCCGTCACGCACGAACGGAAGATTCACATAATGCCACTCGTTAAACTCCTTTGTCCGGGCCCGCGCGTCGTCCATCCAGCACGCTGCCGTCACCAGATCATACGGTGCATCTGGTTTCTCGTTTACGCTGAACCTTGCTATCGCCTTGTCCACGGCGTCGCGCGTCGCAGGAGTCAACTCTCCACTCGCAATCTCCATCGTCAACATGTGGCCCAGCGGATCCCATGCACGAGCCGCCGAAATCGACCCCGCCAACGCTGCCACAATCCCAAAGAAAACAATGCGTCTCATCCGGCAACCATTCCTCTTCTTCGCCCGCTTGTCGCGTCCCGAGTGAATATCGCTTGGACTGCGATTCGCAAAACGCCAACGTTCGACTATGAACCCGGATCGCCTTTTTGAACTCACCGAGTCCATCGTTGCCGCGACGATGGAGGAGCTCCCTCCCGCCATCCGGGAACGTCTCGCCGCGATTCCCGTCCTCATCGAGCATTTCCCGTCCAGCGACGATGTGGAGTCCGGCGTCGAACCCGACACGCTTGGATTTTTCGACGAGGATGCCCAAGGCGTCGCCCGCATCACACTTTGGATCGATAACATCCGCGATTTTGCACGAGAGGAGGATGTCGATTTCACCGACGAAGTCCGCACGACTCTCCTTCACGAAATCGGCCATGCTCTCGGGTGGGATGAAGAAGATCTCGACGAACGCGGTCTCGGTTGAACGAGCAACCTATGCCGTGAAGCTCCCGCCCGGACCCGGACGGTAAAGCTCGATTAGCCCGTGCTCGCCCAGCGCATCAAAATGCCGGTCCCGCGCATACACCCGGCATCCGTTCTTCTGCGCCAGCGTCGCGATCACCGCGTCCGACCACGGAATCGTGAGTCCGGCTTTTTTCGCGATCCACTGGAACTTCACCACATCGTCCCAGCCCGGTTCCGGCATTGGAAGATAGGGCACGAGAGAAAACAGATTCGAGATCGTCACCCGCTCGTTCGGACGCGCCCCGCCGAGGACTTCGACCTTGATGACTCCACAAAACGTCGCCTGCATTTCTTCAAGCAAATCCTCCACCGCAAGACTCGTCAGCAAATCGCCGTCCTTCCGGAACAACTCAATCCAAATCGAAGAATCAATCATCACCATGGCTAGGATTTTTTCTTTTTGGGATAGAGGAGATCTTTTTTCGCGGCAACGGGTGCCGCCGTCTGCCCCTCGCCCCAACTCTCGATCTGCTCATTCGTCCACTCGTAGTTCAAGGGCTCTTCCCGCAACGACCTCACGATCGAAACCGCTTTTTTCCGGTTTGCAAACATCTCCGCTGCTTTTGCCACGGCAGCACTCATTTTGCTCTCGCCAGTCAACCGCATGACTTCCCGAAGCAAATCGTCATCCATCTCAACGCTTAGTCTCATTCCTAAAAAATACATCATCGCGCATCATTCGCAAGACATTTTTCATCTGTTATCATCTTTTTTCCAACCACCGAGCTGCCATCGCGGCAAAAAAACAGCCGGCCCATTTCTGGACCGGCTGTCTTGTTAAGTGAGCTTGTTCGGCTGAGGACTTAGTAGTCCATTCCGCCCATACCGCCCATTCCACCACCGCCCGGAGGCATGGAGGAACCTTTGTCCTTCTCGGGAATCTCGGTAACGAGAGCTTCCGTTGTGAGGAGGAGTCCGCTAATGGACGCTGCGTTTTGAAGCGCGCTGCGGGTCACCTTGGCTGGGTCAACGACACCGGCCTTGATGAGGTCTTCGTAAACGCCGGTAGCGACGTTGTAGCCTTCGGCACCCTTGCGCTTCTTGACTTCCTGCACGATGAGCGCGCCTTCTTGTCCGGCGTTGTCGGCCAGAGTGCGAAGTGGTTGCTCGATGGCACGGCGAATGATCTGGAGACCGATCTCTTCGTCACCGGTGAGGGTGAGCGCGTCGAGGGCCTTTTGAGCGCGGATGAGAGCAACACCGCCGCCTGGGACGATGCCTTCTTCAACGGCCGCACGGGTCGCATGGAGGGCGTCTTCGACGCGGGCTTTTTTCTCTTTCATCTCGGTCTCGGTAGCTGCACCGACGTTGATGACGGCGACACCGCCTGCGAGCTTGGCGAGACGCTCTTGGAGCTTCTCACGGTCGTAATCGCTGGTGGTCTCTTCGATTTGACGACGGATCTGGCTGACGCGGCCTTGGATATCCGAGCCTTTGCCTTCGCCTTCGATGATCGTCGTGTTCTCTTTGTCCACGGTAACGCGTTTGGCGCGGCCGAGTTCTTCGAGTCCAACGTTCTCCAGCTTAATGCCGAGATCTTCGCTAAGGAGCTTGCCACCGGTGAGGACAGCAATGTCTTCGAGCATGGCTTTGCGGCGGTCACCGAAGCCGGGAGCCTTGACGGCTGCGACTTGAAGTGTGCCACGGAGCTTGTTCACGACGAGTGTCGCGAGGGCTTCGCCTTCGACGTCTTCCGCGATGATCAGGAACGGCTTGCCGCTCTTTGCGATCTTCTCGAGGAGAGGAAGCAGATCCTTGAGGGAGCTGATTTTCTTCTCGTGGATGAGGATGTAGGCGTTGTCGAAGGAGACTTCGAGGCTCTCGGCATTCGTTACGAAATACGGCGAGAGGTAACCTTTGTCGAACTGCATGCCTTCCACCACGTCGAGCGTGGTTTCGATGCTCTTGGCTTCTTCAACCGTGATCGTTCCATCCTTGCCGACCTTGTCCATCGCGTCTGCGATGATCTGGCCGATGGTGGAATCCCAGTTGGCGGAAACCGTTGCAACCTGCGCGATTTCCGAGCTGTCCTTCACTTTTTTCGAGATCCTTGCGATCTCGTCGGTGATGGCCGCGACGGCTTTAGTGATGCCGCGTTGGAGGCTGGTTGGGTTCGCACCGGCGGTAACGTTCTTGAGGCCTTCTTTGTAGATGGCTTCAGCGAGAACGGTTGCCGTGGTGGTGCCGTCACCGGCGATGTCGCTGGTCTTGCTCGCGACTTCACGCACGAGCTGTGCGCCCATGTTCTCGTAAGGATCTTCGAGTTCGATTTCTTTGGCGACCGTCACACCGTCTTTGGTG
>JBBRHN010000139.1:0-6750 GCA_038222685.1 Chthoniobacterales bacterium
GGCGCGAAGGCATCCAGCAGCGCGCAGTGCCGCGTGGTGAAATCCGGTCCCCGACAGTCGTAGCTCAGCGCCCCAATTGTATCCGTATCGATTTGCACCGGCAGCACCAGCGTGTGAATAAATCCCAGCCTCTTTTGGCAGTGGATGAAATGGGGTGTCTCTAGATATTCCTGATCTGAGATGACGTCCGACCGACGCCATGCCTTCGGATCTTTGGTCTGGTCAAAATAGGCCACCAGCGGATCACCGGTCGGATTCGCGGCATAAAAGGCGACTTCCTCCTCTGTATAGGGATTTTCCGGGATCGTCCGAATCACGATCTTTTGCGTCTTCCGGTCGAGCACATGAACCAGACAAAGATCCGCCGGAATGAGGCGACTCATCCCTTTGACCACCGCCGAGAGAAAATCGGCGTGATCCGTTGCCGTGTTCATTTCATACACCGCATCGAACAGCGGACGCCATTGGGCGGGCGGGATCAGGCTCATTTATGAGCGAATATTTAGACGATTCCCCGTGCGCGATCAAGGGCAGAAGGGAGGTGCTGAAAAATGCGCCGGGATCGGTGGCATCAACGGGAGCGCCTCCCACGAAGTGCTCGAGCAGATCGAGAAATTTCTGCGCGGTCTTCTCAGGCTTTGCACAACTGCCCTCCGGGAACAACCCCGTCTCGCGACCAATCAAAAATCGGCGGTTAAATTGGTGGCAGAAAGAGGTTGCCAGTGTCGCTGGGATTGTTAATATCTTCAACCCGCCCGCTCCAGAAGGGATGCAAGCTTGCGCTGGTTAACGCGCAGGTGGCGGAACACTTAACAAGGAACCATTAACATGCCAGCATTGCAGGACTTGATCGCTAGTTCGATCAAAAATTATCGCGAGGGGAGTATCGTCAAGGGACACATCCTCGAAGTCAGACCCCGGGAATTTCTCGTGGACATCGGTTACAAGAGCGAGGGAGTTATCCCCGCAGCAGAGTTTGAAGATCCAGACGACGTCGAAGTCGGTGACGAGATTGAAGTTCTCCTCGAACGTCTGGAAAACGACGAGGGAATGGTTGTTCTCTCGAAAGAAAAAGCCGCCCAGCGTCAGAACTGGGAAAAGATCGTTGGAGTTTTCAACGGCGATGGACTTATCAAGGGCAAAGTTCGCTCGGTTGTCAAAGGTGGCCTCATGGTCAATGTCGGCGTCGAGGCGTTTTTGCCTGCGTCGCAGATCGACATCATCCCGCCAAAAGATCTCCAGCAATTTGTTGGAAACATCTACGACTTCCGTATCGTCAAGATTAACGAGGATCGCAAAAACGTCGTGCTCAGCCGTCGCGAGATCATCGAGAAGGAACGCTCAGAGAAGCGCCAGGCTTTCCTCGGCAGCGTTACCATCGGCGACCGCATCTCGGGAACGGTGAAAAACATCACAGACTTCGGTGCGTTCGTCGATTTGGACGGCATCGACGGTCTCCTGCACGTGACCGATATGTCATGGGCACGCCTCAACCACCCGGGCGAAATCCTCAAAGTGGGCCAGGTGCTCGAAGTGCAAGTGCTCGACATCAACAAGGACAAAGAGCGCGTTTCGCTTGGTCTCAAGCAAATGCAATCCAACCCGTGGGACAAGATCGAAGAGCGTTTCCCTGTCGGCCAGAAAGTTTCGGGCAAGGTCACAAACCTCATGCCTTACGGTGCTTTCGTGCAGATCGAAGAAGGCGTCGAAGGTCTCATTCACGTCTCCGAGCTCTCGTGGACGAAGCGCATTGCACGTCCATCGGATGTTCTCACGCTCGGCCAGGATATCGAAGCGATCGTTTTGGGCGTCAATAAAGACGAGCAGAAAATCTCACTCGGCGTCCGCCAGATGGAGCCAAATCCATGGGACGAGATCGAACTTCGCTACATGATCGGCAAACAGGTCAAGGGCAAGGTTCGCAACATGACCGCTTATGGCGCGTTTGTGGAACTCGAAGAAGGCATCGACGGCATGGTTCACGTGTCCGATTTATCATGGACCCGCAAGATCAATCACCCGAGCGAAATGCTCAAAAAGGGCGACGATCTGGAAGCCGTTGTCATCGACATCGACAAAGCCAACCAGCGCATCAGTCTCGGCATCAAGCAGCTCGACACCGATCCTTGGAAAGAAATCGAGACACGATTCAAAATCGGCGATCTCGTCAAGGGCACGATCAGCAAGCTCACGAACTTCGGCGCTTTCGTCCAACTCCAGGACGATATCGACGGCCTCGTTCACATCTCGCAGATCAGCGAAGACCGCATTGAGAAGGTCAAAGACGTTCTCAAGGTCGGCGCAGAAGTGGAAGCACGCGTGATCAAGGTCGACAAAGCGGAACGCCGCATCGGTCTCTCGATCAAAGCCGCCAATTACAGCGAAGAGGCTCTCCGCAAGGAAGCCGAAGCCTTCGACACGCTCCGTCCGGGCGAAGACATGGTCGGGCTCGACCAAGCCTTCCAGTTCGCCGAGGAAGAGTATCGTCCCGGTCAGGGAACGACCAAGTAACCCAATTCAGAAACGCGCGGCGAACGAACTTCGCCGCTCGAATTTCCCACCAAGAAGCGCGCTCCTCGGGGTTAAACCCGGGAGCGCGTTTTGGCGTTTTTAGACGTAATCCAATCGGAAACCGTCATCGGAAGGTGACAAGATGGAAGCATCCGAACGTGTTGTAGTCTTTGTCATTGTTCGTGATGAAGTGCGTGACTCCTGCCCGGTGGAAAGTGGCTGCCAACAGTGTGTCGAGGAGCCGCTTGCGGCCGAGTTGGTGACGTCTAAGCCACGCAAAAAAATCGACGATGCACTCGCCATCGGGAAAAACCCTGATTACCTCGGAGGCCTGCCACCAGTGCTCGGCGCGGGCGACCGCTTCTGTCATCGCGAGTGGTTGGGGCATCCGCCGGGAATCTGTGACGGTGTGGATAAACTCCGCAAGGGTCTGAGGGGCAATCGCCAAATCATGCCCCTCCGCCAAGAGGCGGTGCAACAGGCCGTCCGCGCTCTGGTGAAACGGGTGGTCGCGAATTTCCGCCGCCACTAAAAAATCAGTGTCAATCCCGTGCGTCATTGAGCATTTCCCCGAGGAGGTCATCTCCGGCTAAAATCGGCTGAATAGGTCCGCCGACGCTTGTGGGACGCCGATCACGCAACGATGTTCGGCGTTGAATGTGCGTTTGCCTGTAAACCTCCATGGCCTCGCGGATCAATTCTGAGGCTTTGCGATCCATTTTTTGGGCGAACGCCCTGAAATCCTCATAGACAGGTTCGGATACATTGATTGTAATGGTCTTCATACATTAACGTTAATATGCCAGACGCCGATGTCAATTGAAACACCGTGACGCATCACACAAAAGCAGCTCTAGCCTGCCCTACAAAAACGATTCCGTTACTCGCCCGAGACACATCGAGGCTTGTCAACGCAGGGCGATTTCCCGAAACCAGTGAGTGACCGCAAGTCGTCCCATGGATCAGCACATCTTTTTTCTTATCAATCACACGTGGGCCCATCCCGGTTGGGACCTCGTGATGGCGGCGGCTTCGAGTTGGGATCTGTGGTGGCCGTTTCTTGTGATCGGTTGCATTCTGATGCTGGTGCTTGGCGGGTTTCGGGCGCGCGCAATGCTCGTGGCAGTTGGGCTCGCGGTCGGGATCACGGATGGATTGGTCGTCGATTCGCTCAAGGAAATGGTGGGACGTCCGCGTCCGCACGAAGTCCTCGAAGGTGTGCGCACGCTCGATCTGGCGAAGGCGCGTCCGAGATTTCTCGCGCTAGCGAAGCCGCTTAAGCAGGAATACTCAAATCCGGGCATCCTTCCGCCGCACGGCAATTCGTTTCCTTCAGGACATGCCGCTAATAATTTTGCGATGGCCACGGTGGTTTTTCTTTTTTACCGCCGGCGGGGGTGGCTCGCGTTCATTCCGGCGGCGCTGGTTTCGTATAGCCGCATCTATGTCGGTTCGCACTGGCCGCTGGATGTGTTGGTATCGTGCTTCATTGGAGCGGGTATCGCATTGCTTGTCGTTTCGGCCCTCGGTCGTGTTTGGACGAAACTCGCGAAACGCTGGGCACCTCGGTTGTATGAGCGCCAACCGAGGTTTCTGCCCGCATGAGAACGCGAACGATTTTGCTCTTCGTTCTTGCGCTCACCGGCCTGCGTTGGGCATGGGTGGCCATACACGACGTCGCGCCGCAAGAAGCCTACTTCTGGTTATGCTCGACGCGTCTCGCTCCGGGCTTTTTTGACGGCCCGCCCGGCACCGCTTTGCTGGTCGCGCTGTGCGAGCAAGCCGGACTGCCCTCGCTCTTTCTCGCACGGATGCTTTGGCCCGCACTGGCACTTGTGGCGACCGCGTTTGCCTGGATGCTGGCAAAGGAGATGTTTGACGAACGAGCGGCTGCGTGGACGGCGTTGGCTCTTAATTTGATTCCGGCTTTCAACGTTGGCGCGACCGTCATTGGCTCCGCGATGCCAGCTCTCGTGTTTTCGCTGGCGGGCATCTGGTCCGTGCGCCGGGCATGGGCCGGGCACCGCGCGTTCTGGCTGCTGGCGGGTGCGCTGTTTGCCATTGCTACAGCGTTTCGATACGAGGCCGTGCTTCCGGCAATCGGCTTGATCATTGCCACGCTGGCGTCGTCGCGTCATCGCACACGCGCCGATTTGGCCGGTGCCGCGTGGGTGTGCGCCGCTCTCGCGCTTGCCCTCTGGGGCCCCTTGCGTTGGAACGCCGCGCTGGAGTGGATTCCCATCGCAGGCGGCACAGTTCGCACAATGTGGGAGTTCCGCTGGCTGGCGTTTCCGGCGACTCTCACATCGGACAATGTTTCGGTGATCGGCCTCGTGATCCTTGTTGGTGGCGGCGTGTTGATGCTGCGTGACGCGAGGTTGCACGAGCGGTCGCGGTTCTTGTTTGCGGCTTGCGGGTTTACCCTCGCGTGGTGGCTGTATTTTTCGCTTCGTGGCGAACGCTCCGGCGGCGCAGCGTTGCTCGCGGCGGGGCCGATTCTTGTTTTTCTCGCCTCGCGCGTTGCGAAACATCCCGGTGCTCGAATCGTGGCTCTCGCGGTTTGCCTCGCTGCCGCCGGGCTTTCGGTCTGGGCACTGCACCTTTCGGTAGAAGGTCGCTCGTCGTGGCGATCTCTGGCTGCGGATCTCCAATCTTCGACCCGCGAACTGCCGGCCAGCGAGAGTGAGGGATTTTTCATTGCCGAGGATGCCGAGTCTGCTTCGATCCTTGGCTGGTTGCTCAGGAAAAACGAACGCACAGCTTATCCACCGGTTTTTGTTCCAGAGTCGCCGGGGTTTCCGGATCAGTTCGGCGTCTGGCCGTCGTATGCGGACTTCGTGGATAGCCCTGTTGTGGTTGACGAATACTTTGCGAAAGAACAGCAAGGCGTGAATCCCTTTGTCGGACGCCACGCGATATTTCTCGGCAGCGATTTGCCGCAGACGATTGACGGTGCTTTCGAGCAAACAACACCCTTGCGCCAGATCACCATGCCCGGCGGGCGAACTTTCACGATCTATCTATGCCTCAACTACCAGACACTTCCGCTCTAAACGCGCCTAAGTTTTCCGTCGTCGTCCCTCTGTTCAACGAGGCCGGCAACGTGGCAATCCTTCAGCGCGAAATCTGGCAGGCACTTGCCGGGCGGAGTTACGAATTGATTCTGGTGGATGACGGTTCAACGGATGGCACGCCGGAAAAGGTGACGCCCGGCGAAGAGGTGAAAATCCTGCGCTTTGAAAAAAATGCCGGGCAGAGTGCTGCAATGATTGCGGGGATTCGCGCCGCTTCGGGTGACGTGATTGTCCTGCTCGACGGTGATCTTCAAAACGATCCGGCTGACATTCCGCGTCTGCTGGCGGCGTTGGAAGACGGCGCGGATCTGGTCTGCGGGTATCGAACGAATCGGCGCGACACCAGGGTAAAAAAAATCACCAGTCGCGTGGCAAATTTTGTTCGCAGTCGATTTGTCGGCGATGGCGTGCGCGACACGGGCTGCACGCTCAAAGCCATGCGACGCCCGTGTGCCGAGGCTCTCGTGCCGTTCAAGGGCGTGCATCGATTCATCCCGGCTCTCATCAAAAATGCAGGCTTCCGTGTCGTTGAGATTCCCGTCAATCACCGTGCGCGCCAATTCGGTGTCAGCAAATACGGCCTCGGCAACCGCGCCCTCCGCGCCACCATCGACATGTTCGGCGTCCGCTGGTTACTGGCCCGCCGGATAAGCTACGAAGTCGCACCCACAACAGGAAGCGACGATCCCGGACGATCCCAAAAGTAGCGCTTCAGCAAAACCTTCAGCGTTGCCGTCAGTGGCACTGCGAGGAGTGCCCCGAGCAGGCCTCCCAGAATCAGGCTCCACGCCAGCACGGAGAGAATGACTGTGAGTGGGTGAAGCCCGACGGAGTCACCGACAATTTTCGGGGAGACGAAAAAACCGGTAAGGTTGTTCGAAATAATGAAGATCACCAGAACGGCCAAAGGGTGGCCGAAGTCGCCGAACTGCGCCGCCGCGATGATGAGTGCGACCACGCAACTCGTGATTGATCCCAGGTAGGGCACGATCCCCAGCACCGCGACCATCAGGCCAATCAGGATCGCAAACTCCAGGCCCATGATCAAAAGTGCTACCGCAATGAAAACCCCTTCAATAATGCTCACCAGAAGCTGCCCACGGAAGAAACTGATGAGATAAGAATTGATCTCGCCCACGAGCGAAACGATTTCGATTTTCAAAGG
>JBBRHN010000140.1:0-6725 GCA_038222685.1 Chthoniobacterales bacterium
CTCGTCAAACAGCGCGGTCTTGGGGCCGAAGATGTATTTGGCACCAGTAAGATACTCGACGGCTTTTTTGTTGTTGCCTTGCTTCGATTCCCAAGCGGCTTGCGAGTAATACCATGCGGGTGTGTCGCCGGGGTATTTGACGCGTCCGAGCGCTTTTTGCGCTTCCTCTTTCTTCCCGAGCTGGAGCAGGCAGAGGAAAACCTTGAACTGAAGAAGCTCGTTGCGGGGATCTTTCTCGATCATTTTATTGAAAAACTCCAGTGCCTCGGCGTATTGCCGTTGGAGGAACATCAACTCACCCAAATTGAACTTAGCCGGGAAAAAATCGGGCACTTTTTCAAGCGACTGGTCAAAATACTCCTTGGCTTTCGCGTAATCTTTTTTTCTGGTGTAGGCCGCACCGAAGAGGTTGAGCACGAAAGGATCGCCGGGATTGCGGTCGTTGAGCTCGGTGAGTTTCTTAAGCGCGTCGTCGTATTTTTTTGTGTCGAAATCAGCGAGAGCGGATTGGAGGAGTTCGCCGTTGCGGCGGGCGTCCGCAGGCGAGGTCTGAGCTAGAGCCGAACCGCACGCGAGCGACATTGCGAGGAGAAGAAGGATGAGGTTTTTCAAAGCAGACGGAGCATGCCGCAAGTGGTGCCGTCCGGCAATCGGAAATCGAGCGGATAGCGCAATCATAGCGGGGTGACTCGGGCCAACTCGGCAAGCAGGGCTTGGTTGAGCCGGATGCCAGCTTCGAAGTTCGCCAGCGGGAAGTTTTCGTCCGGAGCGTGCGCGCGGCATTCGGGCGAAGCGAGGGCGAGCAGAAGCGAATCGCGACCGAGAATCTCGCGGAAATCTGCCAGAATCGGGATCGATCCCCCTTCGCGAAGGAGCGACGGTTTTTTTCCAAACACCGTTTCAAGCGCCCGACGCGCGGCAAGTCCGTCGGGAGAATTGGGATCGGCGAAATACGGATCGCCCCCGTGTCCGCGCTCAATTTGAAGCGTGACGCCGGGTGGGCAGTGACGGCGAAAATGGGCCTCGGCCAGCGCGAGAATCGCGGCGGGCTTTTGGTCGGACACGAGGCGGAAGGTCACTTTGAAAAAGGCTTTTGCGGGCAAAACCGTCTTGCTCCCCTCCCCTTGATACCCACCGCCAATCCCGTTAATTTCCGCCGTTGGCCGGCCTCCGATACGTTCGAGCGCACTAAAATCAGGCTCGCCGAAAAGCTCCGCAACCCCGGCTTGCTCCGCGATATCGCTGTCGCGCACCGGCGCCTCCTCCGCTGCGTCCCGCTCCCACGCCGCAAGGTCGCGAACGTCGTCGTAGAATCCCTCAATCTGCACTCGCCCCTCGTCGTCGTGCAGACTCGCCACAAGGCGCGCCGCCGCCGTCGCGGGGTTCGCCACCGCTCCCCCGTAAACCCCTGAGTGCAAATCATGCGATGGCCCGTTCACCGTCACCTCCATTGCCGCAATGCCGCGCAGCGCGTAACTCAATGTCGGATGCCCGTCTGCGGCCATTCCCGTATCGGAAATGGCGATCACATCGCAGGCAAGCTCCTCCTGATGGGCTTCAAGAAAGGCCCGGAGATGATCGCTCCCGACTTCCTCCTCACCTTCAATGAGGAAAATGACATTGACCGGTAGCGGCCCAGCCTTCAGCGCCTCTTTAACGCCGAGGATATGCGAAAAAATCTGCCCCTTATTATCGGTCGAGCCTCTCGCAAAAATTCGTCCGTCGCGAATCTGCGGATCGAAAGGCGGCGTGGTCCACAACTCCAACGGCTCGGCCGGTTGCACGTCGTAGTGGCCGTAAATGAGCACCGTGCGTTTCGCCGGATCGCGCGGGGTTTTTGCGAGGACGACCGGATACCCGGGCGTGGCCATCTCGCAGGCGTCGAGACCGGCGTGGGTGAGCTTTTTCACCAGCCACGCTGCGCAGTTTTTCATGTCCGGCGCATGGGCACTCTGCGCCGAAACGCTGGGGAAACGGAGAAAATCGAGGAGTTCGCTGAGTTGGGAATTGGTCATTCTGGTAACGTTTGATGTTGTGGTTGCGAAAATCCCGGACGCTTTATATGATCAACAACTTGCCTCATCCGGCCCGGGATTTGTGCTCGGCAACAATTAGTTTAAGAGAGTTCTCATGTATCTGCAATCCTTGGAAATAATCGGCTTCAAATCCTTCGCGCCGAAAACCATTTTAACGTTCCACCGGGGCGTGACTGCCATCGTCGGCCCAAACGGCTGCGGCAAGTCCAACGTGCTCGACTCGATCCGCTGGGTTCTCGGCGAGCAATCTGCCAAAGCCCTCCGCGGCGGCGAAATGGCGGACGTGATTTTCAGCGGGACGGACAGCCGCCAGGCGCTCGGGATGGCGGAGGTCTCGATGACGTTTTCCGAGTGCGAAAAAGAACTCGGTGTCGAGTGGAACGAGGTGCGCATCACACGCCGGGTGTATCGCGACGGCAAGAGTGAGTATTTCCTCAATAAAACCCCGTGCCGCCTGCGCGACATCCACCAACTCTTCATGGATACCGGCGTCGGCCGCAGCGCCTACTCGATTATGGAGCAGGGCAAAATCGACCAAATCCTCAGCAGCCGACCAGAGGATCGGCGCGCCATCTTTGAAGAAGCCGCAGGCATCACACGCTACAAGGCTCAGAAAAAGGAAGCCCTCCGCAAACTCGAATACACCGAGGCCAACCTCCTTCGCGTCCAAGACATCATCAAGGAAGTCAAACGACAGATCGGCTCCCTCCAACGCCAAGCAGGCAAAGCACGTCGCTACCAGGCACTCATGCAAGACCTGCGCACGTTCGATACGAACCTCTCCCACCGAACCTACTGCACCCTCGGCACAGATCGCACCTCCCTCGCCGGGCAACTCACCCACGGCGACGACTCGCGCAGCGTCCACGAACAAGAAATCTCTCAACAGGAAAATGAACTCGCGACTTTCCGCCGCCGAATCGAAGAACTCGATGCCGAAACCGCCGCTCTCCGCGACAGCCTTCAAGTTCTAAAAAATCGCATCTTCTCCGCAGATAGCCGCATCCAGACCAATCAGGAACGCACCGACGAATCCAAGGCTCTCATCGATCGCCACCGCTCCGACATCGCCCAGGCCGAAGAAAAAGTCCTCTCTCAGCAACAGCAAATCGAGCAGACGGATTCCCTCCTCAGTCAAATGATCGATACCCTCCGGTCGCACGAAACGACGCTTAACGAACACACCGAACGCGTCCGCTCCGCTCGCGAGGAACGCACCTCGGTCGAACGTGAAATCCAGTCAGCAGGATCCGAGATTTCCTCGCTCGACGCCCGCCTCGGCTCACTTCGCGGCGAGATTTCCACCGCCGCCGGACGTCGTGAATCAGGCGAAACCCGCCTCCGCCTCCTCCAAGGTGAGGCCGAATCCGCGACGCGTCTCGCGGGAGAGTTTTCAGCCAATTGCCAAGACCTCACCCGGCGCTCCGGAGACGCCAGACTCCGACTCGAACACTGCCAGGCCGAAGTCGCCGAGTCCTCCGCCTCCTACGAAACCGCCCAGCACGAGCGCCAAAATGCCGACGCCGTTCTCAATCTCACCGGCAAGGAAGCCTCCAACCTCGAGTCGCGCCTCGAAATCCTCCGCCAGCTTCAAGAGTCCGGCGAAGGATTCGACGAGGGCACGCAGGCCGTCTTGCGCGGACTCGATAATCCCGGCTTTTTCCAACCAGCCCTCCGCGGTGCCCTCGCCCAACACATCCAAGTGGAACCGCGCCTGATCCCCGCCATCGAGGCCGCCCTCGGATCCACCCTCCAGGCGATCATTTTTAAAGATCCCGCCGTCGCTGAAGCCGCCCTCCTCACACTCTCCAAAAACAAACTCGGCCGCGCCGCAGTCATCCCTGCCGATTGGATCGCGGGCTCCACCGCGCATGGCAGCGAACTCCCGTTCGGCGTGCTCGGCTGGGCAGCGGATTGCGTTCAGGGTGACGGCGACGGCACCGCGCTCGCACGCACTTTGCTCTCCGGCGTAGTCGTGGTGGACTCCCTCGAACTGGCGTTCCGATTGCGGCCTCAGTTCCCGGCGCTCGCTTTTGCAACCCTCAGCGGTGAATTCATCTCCCACAACGGCCTCGTCCAAGGCGGGCAATCGGGTGAAAATACAGGCCAGTCCGCTCTCCAGCGCAAAGCGCAAATTCTCGATTTCGAGCGCGACCTCGCCGTCGCCTCGGCTCGGCTGGAATCCCTCGCCGGCGAGCGAGCCCGCGCCGGAGAAGCTCTCGACGTCGCTGATCAACGTCTCAAACAAGCGCGCGAATCCGTTCAATCGGTTCAAGTCGAATCCGCCTCGCTTGAAAACGAACGCCGCCATGCGGAACGCCAGTTGGCCGACGTCGAAGCCCGCCGCGCGTCGTTCACCCGGGAGACCGTTTCCATCGAAGAATCCCTCCACGCGAGCCTTGCGCATCTCGGAGAACTCGAAACCGGCATCGCCCAACTCGCCTCCTCGCTCGACGCCGTCCGCGAGTCCCGCAACAACGCCGAACTCCGCGTGTCGGCAGCACGCGAGCGCGAGAGTGCCGCCTCCGACGCCCTCAACGAAATCCGCGTCCGTGTGGCGACCGAGCGCCAGCAACAGGAAAACCTTCACCGCCAGCGCGGGCCGATGACCGCCCGTCTCACCGAGCTCGCCGAGCTCCTCGACATGCGACGCAGCGATATTCGCAACTACGAGACGCGCATCGAAACGCTCACTGCCGAATGCGCATCTCTCGAAGTTTCCATCATCGAATGGCGCGAGAGTCTCGCCGCCGAGGAATCGAAACTGGAAGCCCTCGCCGCCGCCCGCGCCGAAGTCCACACCGGTGCCGATGCCGTGGAAACTGTTCTCCGCGCCTCGCGTCAACAATTGATCCGTATACAGGAAGAGCGCGGGCGCATCGAGGTCAAAGCCGCCCAGACCGAAATGCGGATGGAAAACATCCGTAACCACGTTTCCCATCGCTACCAGATCGACCTCGAAGCGTTCGAACCTGATACCTACGCGCTCCTCACCGCTTTTCGCGACCGCAACAAACGCAAATCGGAGACCGAGGAAAATCCCGACGCCCCCGCGACTGATCCGGCACCCGCCGAAGAGCCAACAGACCCCGTCTCCGAAGGTGAATCCATCCCGTGGGATCGCATCGAGGAAATTGTTGCTGAACTCACCGAACGCGTGGACGCCATGGGCCCCGTCAACGTCGATGCCATTCAGGAATTCGACGAACTCGAACAACGTTACAATTTCCTCGAAAAACAGAACGAAGACCTCGTCAATTCCAAAGCCGAACTCCTCGAAGTCATCGGAAAGATCAACCGCACGACCAAGGAATTGTTCGCCGAGACCTTTGAAAAGATCCGCGTAAACTTCCAGGAAATGTTCACCGAGCTCTTCGGCGGCGGCCACGCCAACCTCATGCTCGTCGATGACAGCGATCCGCTCGAAAGCGGCATCGAAATCATCGCCAAACCACCGGGCAAGCAGCTCCAAAGCGTGAGCCTGCTCTCCGGCGGCGAACGCACAATGACCGCCGTTTCGCTTCTCTTCGCCATCTACATGGTCAAGCCAAGCCCCTTCTGCGTGCTCGACGAAATGGACGCCCCGCTCGACGAATCCAACATCAGCCGATTCGTCAAACTCCTCGACCGCTTCGTCGGCCAGAGCCAGTTCGTCGTCATCACACACAACAAACGCACCATCAGCCGCGCCGATATGCTCTACGGCGTCACCATGGAAGAACACGGCGTCAGCAAAGTCGTCAGCGTCAGATTTAACGACAAAGCCCAAGTCGAAGGAGTCGAGAATCCAAGCATCGCCGAATCGTTTGGCAAAACCGGCGAACTTCCTCTCGATGCCGCGCGCGCCTCAGCACCACCGTCCGAGCCGGAATCCATCGTGTGAGCCACCTAAACCTCCACGCAGCAGTCAAGGCCCGCCTAGACATCGTCGCCGACCACGCATTCCGGGACCGCGACCCGGCCGCCCACCTTGCCGCACTCAAGAAAGCCGCGTCCGCCCTCGACGCCCTCGTTGCCGCTTTGCCAGCCGATTGCGACCCCAACCTCCGCCACTATCTCGAACGCCAAAGCTACACAAAAGCCCTCGCCTGGCTGGACGAGAGATTAGCGTGACACCCGCACGACGCCCACCCGAATGCCTGTCGCAATTGCCATTCTTTCTGTCTCCGTTCTTTCTTGCCCTCCGCGCTCAACTTCGCTAAAAATTTCTCGACATTTTCTATCGCCAGTTCCGCAACTTTCTTCGGTTCAATAAATTCAAAAAAGCCCAAAACCCATGCGCGGTAATATTCCTGAAACTTCGGCTCCACCCCATTTTGCTTCAAAGCCATTCGAAAACGAATCCACCGATCATCCCAAACTGCTGCTGCTCTGTTGTTTACATTCATGTTGCGTGAGATTTGCAACGAGAATAGCATGACATCATGTATTTGCAATAAATTTTAACATCATATGATTTTACGTTCGCTAAGAATATGCTTCTGAGGAAGGCCATTCTGAAAGTGACGATGTTTGCCAAGATTGCGGGGGCACGCCAATCGGACCATGGCGGCCGGGCCGGGTTTGTGAAGTCGATGCCAGAAAGAGCCGTAATGCCAAGCGATTTGAGAATTCAGGGAGTCAGGCCAAAGAAATCCCGCTTTGACGACGCCGGGGAGAGCAAGGCAAGCGTTGTGCCGTTGATCGACC
>JBBRHN010000141.1:0-6652 GCA_038222685.1 Chthoniobacterales bacterium
GATGGCGGCACGGGCATTGTGAGCGCGGCCGGACGACGCCGAAGGGCGTCGCGGTGGGTGGGACTGAAGGTCCACGTAAACGGTCTAGCAATGGCGTCTGATCTGGAAATGTTTGCTGGTTCCAACGGATATGTGGGCCTCGCCCGGATTGAGGACGGTAAAGTCAACGTCTGCGGCCTGTTCCGAGCCGACGAACGCGGCGGCGGCAAAAGCGTCGATCTGCTCCTGTCCACGCTGGCCCGTGGCGGACTCCTACTCCTCGCCGAACGACTCCGACGCGCCGATCTCGATGCCGCGTCGTTCTGCAGTGTGGCTGGCTTCGAGCCGGGGACGCAAGGCGCGGCCGATTTCGCCATTGGCGATGCCGCACAGATGATCCCGCCGTTTACAGGGAACGGAATGTCAATGGCGTTTGAATCCGCCGCGCTCGCGATTGAGCCTTTGGTCGAGTTTGCCAGCGACCGAATTTCCTGGGACGAGGCCGCTTTGGCTTGTAGTCACCGACAAAAGAAGCGTTTTCGCCGACGCATGTGGATCGCGTGCGGTCTGCATGGATTCCTCACCACACGTTGGGGCTCGCGCGTCGCGTCTGCCTGTGCACGCGGCGGCCTCCTGCCATACCATCAATTGCTCGCTCTCGTTCGCTAATGTTTTTGCAATCCCTCTCCACGCATTTTCCGCCGCACTCTTTCAGTCAGCAAGAATGCTGGGACGCCCTGCAAAAGTTGCCCTCCGTCGATCTCCTCAAACCGCGCTCGCGTTCTCTTTTAGAAAAAATCCTGACCAATGACTCGGGAATTGCGAGGCGTCAATTCGCCGCCGGCGATCCGCTCGCGTTGGCCGGACTCGATGCGGAAGGGCTTCACAGGCAATTCGAAAAACACGCGCCGACACTGGCGAAAAATGCTTTGAGCGAGGCGTGTGATCGCGCCGGCGTGCTGCCTGCCGAGATCGATGCGCTGATTGTCTGCACGTGCACCGGTTATCTGTGTCCCGGTGTTTCGAGTCACGTTGCGGAATCCCTCGGGCTCCGAAGTGACGTTTTTTTGCAGGATCTCCTCGGCATGGGTTGCGGTGCAGCGATCCCGATGTTGCAGGCCGCCAACGGGGCATTGGCTGCGCGCCCCGGCTCCCTCGTGGCAACGATCGCCGTCGAGGTCTGCTCGGCGGCGTTTTACCTCGACGATGATCCCGGAGTTCTCATTAGCCTTTGCTTATTCGGCGACGGGGCTGCAGCCGCGTTGTGGCGCTCCGGGAATCGCGGCGGACAGTTTCGTATGGACGGGTTTCGCACGGCGCACCTGCCTGAACATCGAGAGAAGATTCGCTTCGTGAACGTTGGCGGAAAGCTGAAAAATCAACTTGATCGTTCTGTCCCCGAACTTGCTGGGCGCACCGTGGCCGACCTTTTTTCCAAGCGTCTCCGAGAGCCGGATGCCGTGCTTGCGCACACGGGAGGACGCGACGTGATTGACGAAATCGAGAAACAACTCGCGCCTTGGACACTGCCCGAAACGCGAGCTGTGCTTCGTGGGCATGGCAACGTGAGCAGCCCCTGCGTGCTCATCGCGCTGGAAGAGTGCCTGCGGGAGCGTCCGGATGTTAACAAACTCTGGCTCACTGCATTTGGCGCAGGATTCGCAGCCCACGCGTGTGAGCTCGTTCGCGAGTGAAAGCTAAGCTACTGCGGGAGCGTTAACAAAGGAAACGCCCCGCGTCTGGCGTTCCATAAACTCATCGGCCAGCGCACGGTAGGCGGCGGCACCGGTGCCGTCGGGATCATGCTCAAAAATCGTGCGCCCGTGACTCGGCGCCTCTGCAAAACGCACCGTGCGCGGAATCAGCGTTGTGTAGACGACCTCCTGAAAGTGGCTGCGCACTTCTGCGACGACTGCCGGATTGAGGTTTGTGCGTCCATCATACATTGTGAGAACGAGACCTGAGATAGCCAAATGAGGATTCGCCTCGCTCGCGCGAATCTGATCCGTCACCTTCATCAGAAGGCTGAGACCTTCCAGCGCGTAGTATTCGCACTGGATCGGCACGAGAATTTCGTCAGCGGCCGCGAGGGCATTTGACATAAGAATTCCAAGTGATGGTGGGCAGTCGAGAAAAATGAAATCAAATGCGTTTTGCTCGCGCAGATCGGCGAGGACATTGCGAAGTTGAATGAGGTGATTATCCATGCGCGCCACTTCGATTTCCGCTCCGGCCAAGTCGAGGTCGGCGGCGATGGCGGAGAGATTGGGGATGCGCGTCGTCACGATGAGGTCGCGAGCTTGACGCTCGCCGATCAACGCGTAGTAGATGCTGCCAGAATCCACCTCTTTCAGGCCGAGGGCACTGCTCGCGCTGGCCTGCGGGTCAAGGTCGATGAGCAAAATGCGCTGGCCTTTTTCTGCGAGCGCGGCGGAGAGGTTTACAGTGGTCGTGGTCTTTCCGACCCCGCCTTTTTGATTGGAAACAGCGATGATTTTCATACTGGCTTAGCGTTTGGAATAATAGTTAACGAGGCCCGCGACGACGCCGTCGGCGTATTCGCGGTAGATGCTTACACGCGGGACACCGCCGAAGTTGCGGCGTCCGTCATAGTCGCCTGCCTGAATGCGTGCAAATACTAAGCGGTTGTTCATGACATACGGTTCGATATAGACAACTGGGCATGTGAAAAGGCGGTTGGCGAGAAGATTGCGAGCCCAAATATAGGAATTATCGTTGACGCGAACGACGCTCCCGCCGCGATAGACATAAGGTGGCAGGCCCGTTGCTTTGGCCATGGTGGACGCCACCGCATTGCTTACCGCGACCTCTTCGTTGAAGGATCGATTGAGAAGCTTGACGAGCATGTCGAGGCGCTGGTCCTCGTATTCCAGCTCGCTTCGCCCCCACGCTCCCGTCACGAGCAGGTGGAGGTGATTTTCTTGAACGAGCGTGGGATTTTTTTCGTTGCCCCAGGCTTCGGCATTAAAGTGCAGGCAAAGAACGATGTCGGGATGAATGGATTCGTTGACGAGCTTCGCCCGCCGCCGGATCTCGCTGGCTCGATAAAATAAACGTTCGCTCTCTTTTTGAACTGCGTCGCCGGCAGTGGACTCGCCTTTTTCTCGAAGCGCGTCCGCCGCCTTGCCGCGCAGCTGCTCAGGGCGTTGCGAGGTGAGGGGGGCTGGCTTTGAGCGCGTGAGAAAGACCTCCGCCCCCAGCGCGGTCAGGCGCGGGATGAGCATTTTTGCGACTCGGAGCGTCATGTCGCCCTCTGTGACCGGCGCGGAATTCCCGATTTGGAACCAGCGCTCTTCCATTTTTGCCCAAGCGCCGCCGAGATGGCCGGGGTCGATGGCGATTTTGAGACCGTTCAACGGTTTGCCGGGCAATAGGGGAGGCAACGCCTCGCGGCTCTTCCAATACGCCGGGCGCCGGCGCGCTGAATCCCGATCAACCGCAAACTTTAAAAGATACGGAGAACGCACGCCATCGGTGCGGACGATCGCCGCCTTGTCCGTGATGTCGATGAGCCCGTCCGCAGCGGCGTTGGGTGCGTAAATTTTGTTCAGCAACTCTTCGAAGTCCGCCCGCGTGATTGTCTCTTGATACGGGTCGAGACGAGACCAGTCGGGCGTTGGCGCAAGCGGGCTCACTTTGGCATCCAAAGGCAGAATCAAAGCCAAAAACATCATCAGACTCGGAAGATTGTTTTTCAATTCCCTCCTTTTTTAAATGCGTTTGCCGCTGGTTGCGATAAAAAGCTCGAATGATCCGTCTTCTTTTTCTGGGTGATATCGTCGGCGAGCCCGGCCGTAACGCCGTTATTTCTGCTATTCCGGGGTTCCTGAAAGAACGTGGAATCGACTTTGTTGTCGTCAATGGCGAGAACGCCGCTGGAGGGCGGGGCATTACGGGCCGCATCGCGATCGACCTTTTGCGTGCGGGCGTGGCAGTTATCACAACGGGCGACCATGTCTGGGATCAAAAAGAAACAGCGTCCTACATTCGCACCGAGCCGAGGCTCCTGCGTCCCATCAATTACCCGGCTGGTGCGCCAGGGCAGGGGAGTATCGTTTTAGATACGTCCAAAGGGAAAATCGCCGTGATGAACGTGCAATGCCGCACCTTTATGCAGCCGGTTCTCGACAATCCCTTCACGGCCGCCGACGTAGAGGTCGAACGCTTGCGCGAGGAGACGCCTGTCATTTTTGTGGATGTTCATGGCGAGACGACCAGCGAAAAGATCGCGATGGGACGCTTTCTCGATGGCCGGGTCTCCGCCGTTATCGGCACGCATACGCACGTGCAAACGGCTGATGAAAAAATTCTCGCGGGCGGAACGGCGTTTCTTTGCGATGCGGGAATGTGCGGGCCGTCGGATTCCATCCTTGGGCGTGAGCACGAGTCGATCATCCGTCGTTTCATTGACTGTTTGCCTGCGCAGTTCCCGGTGGCCCGCGGGCCGGTTCATATCTGCGGAGCGATTGTCGAAATCGATCCGGCCACGGGACGTTCACAGTCGATCCGCCGCGTCAATGAGCGGGTCTCCTGACCCGCGCCGTTGCGCAAAAGCTCTCCATGCGTTTGCTCCTTGCTGAAAACCGGCGAACCCTCGCGCTGGCTGTCCCGATTATGGCCGGCCACATCGGGCAAATGCTCATGGGGCTCATCGATACGGTAATGGTCGCGCGCCTCGGCGTCGTGCCTCTCGGTGCCTGTGCGTTTGCCAATACGCTGCTCTCGATGCCGCTGGTTTTTGGATTCGGCATCCTATCGGCCGTGAGCGTGCGTGCAGCCCACGCGCATGGCAGCGGAAATCCCGGAGACGCCCGTCCCGTGGTGCGCGGCGGGTTCCTCCTCGCCCTTGCGCTCGGCCTTCTCGTCGGTCTCCTCACCCATCTCGCGCTGCCGTTCGTCGCGGTCTTTGGACAACCCCAAGCCGTCAACGCGGCGGTGGGCGGCTACCTCCTCATTTGCGCGTGGTCTGCGATTCCGGTCTTTTTTACAACGGTCTCGAAAAACTATTGCGAGGCATTCGTTCGGCCATGGCCTCCGTTTTGGATCATGCTCGCCGGGGTCGCACTCAATGCTGTGCTCAACTGGCTGCTCATTTTCGGGAATCTTGGTTTCCCCGCGATGGGACTCGAAGGCGCCGCCATTGCTACGTTCATCGCGCGCTTGCTCACGGCCATTGGTGTTTGGGGCTACCCCGCATTTTCGAAACGTCTTCGAGACGGCTGGCCTAACGGCAACTTCCTCGCCGATTCGCTCCGTCCTGCAAAGATTCTGACGAAAATCGGACTCCCCATCGGAACGATGCATTTTTTCGAAGTGAGCGGATTTGCCATCGGCGCTCTGATGATGGGTTGGATTGGCCTCGTCCCGCTCGCGGCCCACCAAATTGCCATCACGTGCGCGGCCATGACGTTCATGGTTCCGCTCGGTTTGTCCCAGGCTCTGAGCGTGCGCGTCGGCCACGCGCGCGGTGCCGGGCGGATGGAAACAGCGCGTCCCATCGTTTTCGGCGGCATTGGACTCGCCGTCGCGATCATGAGTGTTTTTGCGCTGGTTTTTGTATTCGGCGGACGCGCCATTGCTACGGGTTTTGTCGCCGACCCCGAAGTGATCGCGCTGTCAGCACAGCTCCTCTTGCTTGCAGCGGTTTTTCAAGTGTTTGACGGCATCCAAATCGTTTCATCCGGTGCACTTCGGGGCTTGGAAGATACACGCGTCCCGATGCTCCTGTGTATTCTTTCCTATTGGTTCGTGGTGTTCCCGGTGTCTTATATCGCGGCATTTGTCATTGGCTGGGGCGCATGGGGTGTTTGGCTCGGATTCGTCGTCGGCCTCGGATTCGCCGCGGTCGTTCTTTTCGCGAGGGTGCTGAAAAAGTTCGCGCAAGCCTCGCCAAACCCAAGCCGGATTGATTAGCCTACCGAAGATGCCACCAGCGACGCCTGAAGCCCTTCGCCAGCTCCTTTGTCAACTCGGCGCGACCATTCGCGAGGCGGTTCTTGCCGGGCGTCAGGGATTGGATGGTGCGAATCTCTCGGTGGTCTCGGGGCAACTCGGTGGCGATACGATTTACGCCGTTGATAAGTTTAGCGAAGACGCGATCATTCGATGGTTTGAGGCGCATTGGCCTTCGGAATGGCCCGTGCAAGTGGTGATGGAGGGGGTCGAGGGCGAGCTTTGTTTTCCACGCGGGACGCCGGTGGCGGGGACAGATTGGAAGTGCATTCTCGATCCCATCGATGGCACGCGGGGGATCATGTATGACAAGCGAAGCGCGTGGGCTCTTGGCGGGATCGCTCCACAACGAGGAGACGCCACGCGGCTCTCACACATTGTTGCGGCGGCAATGACGGAAATTCCGACTTCGAAACAATGGCGGGCGGATTCTTTGAGCGCGACGATTGACGGGCCGCTTGTTTGCGAATCGCTCGACGTCCGCGCGGGCACGCCCCATCCGCTCCAACTTGCTCCGTCTGCCGCGACATCGTTCGCTCATGGATTTTCTTCGCTGGTTAAGTTTTTCCCGGAAGGCCGCACGCTCACATCGCAAATCGAGGAGCGGCTCTGGGATGAACTCATCGGCCTCAACAGCTCGACCTCGCCCACCGTCTTCGACGACCAATACATCAGCACCGGCGGGCAGTTTTTTGAAGTG
>JBBRHN010000142.1:0-6536 GCA_038222685.1 Chthoniobacterales bacterium
GCGCGGCCTTTTGACCGATTTCAAAGGCGGAGATCGGTGAGACGTATAGCGATCCAGCGTTCGAGGCGACAGTGCGCCGGGCGGATTCGGGCAGCGCGCCGGGCTCGATCGCCAGCCAGAGCAGCGCGCAGGTATCGAGAAGGATCACCGGGCGGCCTCCGGCCACTCGCTTTCGTCAGCAGGTTCCGTCGGATCGCAAAGAATCTCTCCCGCCAGTTCGGCATGTTGGATGAGCGGATCGATCACGCTAGGCGTCAGGCTGCGGAGTTCCGCCACCGGCTTGCCACCCCGGCAAATGATCACTGTCTCCTGCCGGGATTCCACCTCCGCCAGCAAGGCGGACAGTCGGGTCTTCGCTTCGTGCGTGTTAACAGTAATCATGCAGTGAACTTAGCTAACTTTAGTTTTCGATCAAGGGAAAATAGATTTCCCGGCGACGACGCGCGCCGGGTTTTCTCAGCCGAAGACGGGGAGGAGGTTGCGGCTGATCGCGCGGTCGATGGAGAGGGCGCCGGCGCCTTGGAAGAAGAGAGCGAGGCCGGTGGCGCAAAGGAGGACGGGGAGTTCAAAATCCATGAGGCCTACGGATCCGCGGGCCAAGACGACGATGGCACCGATCATTACGGCGACGGCGCCTAAGGCTGCAAGGCGCGTGAGGAATCCGAAGAACAGCGAAGCGGCAATGAGGAGTTCGGCGACGATAACGGTCGCGGCAACTGCGAACGGGAGGCCGAGGGTTTCGGACCATGTGGAAATGGTCGCATTCCACCCGGGGCCACCGAACCAGCCGAAACACTTTTGCATACCGTGGTAAAAAAAGATCCCGGCTGTGGTGAGGCGGAGGATGAGCGGGCCAGGATTTCCAGGGGTGTGGAAGAAGAGATAGACCGGGTTGTTCGACACGGGGATGTTACCTACCACGCTTGGCGGCGAACGGGAAGCAAAAGTGTTCCCTCGCCCGGGGAAAATCGTATAGATAGCAGAATGTCTTTACCGGTGCGCTCGCTGCTTGCGGCTTACGTCGTCCCGTTTGCCTTGTTTTTGGGTGGTTTGGTCTCCGGGGTCGCGGAAATGGGAGTTCTGGTCAGCGTATGAAAATCGGGTTCGTTCAAATTAACACGACGGTCGGGGATTTCGCGGAGAACGTCCGTCGAATTGGGGCGGCGTGTGTCGAGCTGGAGCGGCGCGGGTCGGAGATCATCCTCACGCCGGAACTCGCACTCTGCGGATATCCTCCGCAGGATTTGCTCTTCAAATCCGACTTCGTTCCGGCCGGACTTCGCGCGTTGGGAGAGCTGCACAAAATGGTCGGCTCCGCAGCGTGGATCATCGGCTGCGTGGATCACAATTCCGAGCCGGACGGGCGACCGTTTTATAATGCGGCGGCGATTCTCGAAGCGGGGCGACCGGTTCGGATGATCTACAAATCGCTTCTTCCGACGTATGATGTTTTTGATGAGGCGAGGTATTTTGAGCCGTCGCCGGTTTGTATTCCGGTCCAAATTGGCAAGCGGTTGGTCGGCGTGACGATTTGCGAAGATGTGTGGACGGAGGAATACCTGCCTCGCGAGCTTTATCGCCGCGATCCCGTTCACAGCCTCGTCGCGGGGGGAGCCGCGGCGATTCTCAATCTGAGTGCGTCGCCCTTCCAAATTGGCAAATCCGAGCGGCGGATTGAAATGATCCGGATGCAGGCGGCCAAACACCGGGTTCCGTTTTTCTACTGCAACGCGGTGGGTGGAAACGACCAGCTCGTGTTTGACGGCAACTCGCTTGTCGCCACGGCCGAGGGCACCATTTGGTTGAACGCGCCAGCTTTCCGCGAAGGGCTCTTTGCGGCGGACATCGGCGACATGAATCACTCGGCGGCCTTCGAATCGCTCCCTCCCGCGGCGCCCGAGACGGTCACGCTCGCCGCGTGGCCGACGGAAAAGCCCAACGACTTGCGCGACCTGCGCGATGCGCTGGCGCTGGGGCTTGGCGACTACATGCGGAAGTGCGGATTTCGTACGGCAGTGTTGGGGCTGAGCGGTGGGATCGACAGCGCAGTGACGGCTTGTTTGGCGGTTGAGGCATTGGGGAGCGAAAACGTCACTGGCGTCGCGATGCCCTCGCCGTTTTCGTCCGAACACAGCGTCGACGACGCGTTGGCTCTGGCGCGGAACCTCGGTATCGCGTGCCTGCAGATTCCCATCGGCGCGAGCTTCGAGCAATTCAAGCTCCAGATGCGCGACGCTTTTGCCGGTCGGGCCGAGGATATTACGGAGGAAAACATGCAGGCCCGTTTGCGCGGGCTCACGTTGATGTCACTTTCAAACAAACTCGGCCATCTTCTCCTTACGACCGGGAACAAGAGCGAGCTCGCGGTTGGCTATTGCACGCTCTACGGCGACATGTGCGGCGGGCTTGCCGTGATCTCGGATGTGCCGAAGACGCTGGTCTATGAATTAGCGGAGTTTATCAACCATGAGTCCGGCCGCGACCTCATCCCGCGCCGCACGATTGAGAAACCTCCGAGCGCGGAACTGCGGCCCGACCAAACCGATCAAGACACGCTGCCGCCTTACCCGATTCTCGATGAAATTCTCCGCCTCTATGTGGAAGAAAACCGCGGGACGGCGGAAATTATCGCGCGCGGGTTCGAAGCGGAAACCGTCCGCTGGGTTGTGCGGCGCGTGGATCTGAACGAATACAAACGCGAGCAAGCCGCACCGGGCCTCAAGGTGACGGGGCGCGCGTTTGGTATCGGACGCCGGATGCCGCTGGCTCAGCGGTTCACGGCTTAGTCGGGCTCACGCTCATGTCCACGTTTCAGATTTCGGTTCAGTTTTTCTTGCAGCTCGCGGTGATTCTTTGTGTGTGCCGCATTGTGGGTTGGATGGCCGTGCGGGTCGGGCAGCCGCAGGTGGTGGGCGAGATGATTGCGGGCGTGGTGATGGGGCCGTCGGTATTTGGCGCGCTGGCTCCGGGATGGCAGGCGGCGTTATTTCCGCCGGAGACAAAACCGGTGATCTTCGCGGTGTGCCAGGTGGGCTTGGTCGTTTATATGTTTTTGATTGGGGTGGAGTTTGACCTCGGGCTCATTCGCAAACGGATGAAGAGTGCGGCAGCCGTTTCGATTTCCGGCATTGCCGCGCCGTTTGTGCTCGGGGCGGGTGCGGCGTATTTTTTGGCACCGCACTGGCCGTTGTTTTCGCCGCAGACGGAGATTTGGGAAGGCATGTTGTTTATGGGAGCGGCGATGTCGATCACGGCGTTTCCTATGCTCGCGCGGATCATTTACGAGCGCGGGCTCACCGGAACATCGCTTGGAACGCTGGCACTTGCAGCCGGATCGATCGACGACGCGGCCGCTTGGTGTGTGCTCGCGGTGGTGCTCGCGAGTTTCTCGGGCGATCCGTCCGTGGCGGTCATCGCGATAGGCGGTGGGGTCGCGTATGTCGTGGCCGTACGGTTTGCCGGAGTTCCGCTGTTGCGTTTGATGGCAAAACGCTGCGAGGCGGCGGGCGAGATGAGCCATGGGATGCTCGGCGCAACGCTGGCTCTGGTGATGCTCGGGGCGTGGTTCACGGACATCATCGGAATCTACGCGGTGTTCGGCGCGTTCATTCTCGGGGTTGCTGTGCCGAAGGGATTTTTTGCCGACGCGCTGCATAAGAATATGGAAAAAATAACGACGGCGTTTTTGCTGCCGTTGTTTTTCATCTACTCCGGGCTCAACACGACGATCGGGTTGATCATCGCGCCGGAGTTACTCGGCGTCACGCTGCTGCTTCTCGTTCTGGCAATTGCCGGCAAAGGCGTGGCATGCGCGGCGGCGGCGTGGTGGACCGGGGAGCCAAAGCGCGAGGCTCTTGCGATTGGGGCGTTGATGAACGCGCGCGGGTTGATGGAGCTGATTATTCTGAACATCGGCCTCGAGCGCGGAGTGATCACGCCGACGCTCTTTACGATGATGGTGGTGATGGCGGTCGTGACAACGCTGATGGCAACGCCGATTTTCAATCTCGTGCGGGGGACCGCGACGTTACGATGAATATTTTATTTCTCATGGCCGACGAGTTTCGCCGCGACGCGGCGGGGTTCGGCGGCAATGCCGTCGCCCGCACGCCCTGTCTGGATGGGCTTGCCGCCGGGGCGCGCGTGTTTTCGAATGCCTACACGCCGTCGCCGGTGTGTGTGCCCGCGCGGCAATGTCTGGCCACCGGGATGTATCCTTTTCGCAATGGCTGCGAGGGATTCCACACCGATCTGGTGCCGGGCGCGCCGACGTTTGCGCGGTGGTTTGCCGAGCATGGCCACTACACGGTTTGCTGCGGCAAGCTCCACCACCGCGGCCCGGATCAAATGCAGGGCTGGTTGCAGCGCATTGGTTCCGAGACCGCCGTGCGCTGGCCTGAGGCGTTTTCGGAGCGAAGCCAAATCGGACGGCGTTCGTGGCGCGGGGCGGACGACGTGCGCGCGGCCGGGCCGGGTGTCTCGCCGCTGGCCATGCACGATGATCTCACGGTGCAGGGGGCTTGCGATTTTTTGCGGATGCATTTTGGAGGAATGTATTCGGTTCCACCCGATGTGCCGCTGTTGTTGATGGTGAGCCTTCAGCAACCTCATTTTCCGCTGCTTTGCGACGACGACTTATTTGAGCATTATAAGACGCAGGTATCCGCTCCGGAGAACGTGGCGCATCCCGATCACCCCGTGCTGGCGCGATCTGCGCTGGCGGTGAGTGAACAAGAGACTCTGCGGGCGCGGGCGGCTTATGCCGGGATGGTCGAGATGACGGATCGGCGCTTCGCCCGCGTTCTTGAGACGCTTCGCGAGTGTGGTCAAAATCCGGACGAGTGGTTGATTGTTTTCACGAGCGATCACGGCGACCTGCTCGGTGATCACGGGTGCTGGGAGAAACGCTCGTTTTTTGAGGCCAGCGCGGGAATTCCGCTGTTCGTGCGAGGGCCGGGGATTCCGGCAGGCCACGACGAGCGGGTGTCGAACCTCGTCGATCTGTTCCCGACGCTGTGTGAGGCCGCGGGGCTGCCTGTCCCGTCAGGGCTGGATGGGAAAAGCCTGCTTGCGCCTTGCGAGGAGACGCTTTCGCAGCTTGGGCGCGGACATTTTATGCTGCGGCGCGGGGCGCTCAAATACTTGAGCTTCGGCGGAGATGCGGAGGATGTGCTTTTTGATTTGGCGGAGGATCCGGGGGAGCTTCGCAACCTCGCCTCGCTGGAGAGTCATGCGGAAATCGTCAAAACTTTTCGAGCGCGTCTTAAGGAACTTTTGCGCGAGCGGGTCGTTATGTGATACAGAAATCACCATGACTGAAAATCTGAGCGGCTCACTGCTCATCGCGCATCCCACGCTGCGCGATCCGAATTTTCGGCGGACGATTCTTTTTCTTTCGCAGCACAGCGAAGAGGACGGGGCGACGGGATTTATTCTCAATCGTCCGCTGGAGGATGCGATTTCCGGGCCGGCGGACTTGGAAAATGTGCCCGTTTATTTTGGAGGCCCCGTGGAACCGTCGAGACTCGTGCTGGCGAGTCTGCAATGGCTCGAAGCGCCGGACGGCGTTGCGTTTCGGATGTTCGTGGGGCTGGGCGATGAGGATTTTGTCGAACCCGAGTGGAGGCACGGGCTGCGGGCGTTTGCGGGCTATGCGGGCTGGCATCGCGGTCAACTGGAGGCTGAGATTGAGGGCGAGTCATGGATTGTGGTGCCACCTTCACCCGCGTTGCTCACGATCGAGAATCCGGCTACGGCCTGGCGTGATTTTATGCGGAGTTCCGGTCCGCTCATGCACCTTTTGTCGGAGCTGCCCGACGATCCCTCGCGAAACTGATCTTGGATTTTTTCTCTGAATTTTCGGCGGGCCAATGGTTGTGCGCTGCGGTGGCGGCGGTCTGCGTGGGGCTGAGCAAAACGGGCTTTGGCGGAATCGGGATGATTGCCGTCTTGCTGATGGCAATCGTGCTGCCAGCGCGCGAATCGACGGGCGCGATCCTGCCGTTGCTGATCGTGGCCGACATTTTCGCGGTGCGCGCATTCCGAAAGTTCGCGGTGTGGAGTCATTTACTGCGCCTTCTCCCTCCCGCGTTGCTGGGCATCGTGTGCGGTTGGTTGCTCATGCCGCACGTGCCGAATGAATTGTTCCGTCCGGTGATCGGGTGGATGGTTGTCGCGCTCGTGCTGCTGACAATTGTGCAAAAGCTTTTTATCAAACTGCCCGGAATGGTGGCCGAGCATCCGGCAATGGCATGGTCTGCCGGCTGGGCGGCCGGGGTGACGACGATGCTCGCCAATGCCGCTGGTGCTGTGATGACAATTTACCTGCTGGCGTGCCGTCTTCCGAAGCTGCAATTTGTCGGAACGGCGGCGTGGTTTTTCCTCATCATCAACGTCGCGAAACTGCCGTTCAGCGTTTCACTCGGACTGATCAACGTCCGTTCGCTGACGCTCGACGCGCTGTTGATCCCCGGGGTCGTGCTGGGAGTAATACTCGGAAAATTTTTCCTCGGGAAAATCAACCAGCGTGCGTTCGA
>JBBRHN010000143.1:0-6530 GCA_038222685.1 Chthoniobacterales bacterium
GAGTTGAGGAGCTTGGTGTTGATCGGCGTCTGGATGGCACCAGGTGCGATGTTGTTGATCGTGATGCCGAGTGGAGCCAACTCAATCGCCAAGTCGCGACAGAGCATCTTGAGCGCGCCCTTGCTCGCGCAATACGTCGAGAAGTGGGGAAACGGCAACTCTTCGTGCACAGAGCTAATGTTGATGATTTTCCCCGGGCGGTTTGTCTCGCGGAGGTGATTGACAAAATCCTGCGTGAGAAAAAACGTTCCGCGCAGGTTGATGTTCAGCACAAAGTCGAACTCCTCTTCGGTGACATCCCAAAAATCCGCGTGTTTCTCGACGCCCGCGTTATTGACGAGGATATCGATGTTACCAAATGCCTCGACGCCCTGCTGCACGAGGCGACGGTCGTCGTCGGTATTCGCAAGGTCACCTCCGAGAACGACGGCGCGGCGACCTATGGCCTCGATTTGTTTTTTTGTTTCGTCAGCACCGACATTGCCTGGGCGGTCGTCGATGATGATGTCAGCTCCGTCTTGTGCGAGACGGAATGCGATGGCTTGGCCAATACCTTGTGCGCTGCCGGTGATAAGAGCGGTTTTTCCTTCGAGTTTCATGGTTTTGTTTTGGTTATTTTCAGGCTGCAAAAAAGGGTTCGGTCAACCCTCGCGGACCGGGTGTGCATCGAAATAAACTCCCCGCCAGTGGCTGCGCAGCGATCTGCTCGGCAGAGAGGCATTCGCGAGCGGTCGTAATGTAGAGATCGCGGAAATCCGCCCCTCCAAACGTGCAGCACGTGCCTCGAGTGGGCGCGAATGTGACCTGGCGTTCAAGTTTGCCATCGGGATCGAATCTAAGCATACGCCCGTAGTTGACCAAGGCACTCCAAACAAACCCCTCCGCATCCACGGTGAGTCCGTCCGGGAGGCCGTCGGCGGATGGCTCGACGGAGTAGAAAACACGGCGGTTTGCGATCTCCCCGCTCGCAGCGTCGAAGTCGTAGGCGAAAACCGTATAGCGAAGCGTGTCGGTGTAATACATCGTGCGGGAATCAGGACTCCAGCCCGTGCCATTGGAAATCGTCACATCAGAAATCATCCGACTCACGGAACCCGGCCCATTGAACCGATAAAGCGCGGCATCGGGTTCGCCGACACGAATCTCATTCATGGTTCCCGCCCAAAACCGCCCCTGACGATCCACTTTTCCGTCATTAAATCGGTTTTCCGTTTGATCGGTCTCCACCTCATCGAGCAGTCCGACGGATCCCGTCGCAGGATCAAAGGCGGCGAAGTTTTTTTTGAATGACGCGATGAGGCCACCGGACGCGCGGCGACCAATTGAAGTAACTTTTCCGCCCAAGATGAACGTCGAGTTCGTTTTCGTCACCGGGTCGAACCGGTGAATCTGCCCGCGATCAATATCCACCCAGTAGAGGACCTGCTCACGATCGTCCCAAAGTGGAGACTCGCCGAGGATCGAATCGTGCTCGTGCACAAGTTCCGCGTGGAGTGTTGCAACCGAGGGAATATGGCGGGGATCGAGCGTCATACTTTTTGAGGAAAAAGGCGCCAGTGCCCGTTGCCGATAGAGTGTCCGTGCCCCTCGGGATGTCCGGCACGAATACTAAGAATTCCACCGGCGCAAATCAGCAGAGTGCCAACAACCGAAACAACGTCCGGCACGTTTCCAAAGAATGCCCAGCCGAGCAGACCCGAAAAAATGACGACGGTGTAGTTGAACGGAGAAATTTCCGCCGCGCTCGCCTGACGGTAGGCCAATATAATCAAGTATTGCGTCAGCGCGTAGAATCCCCCAATGCCGAGCAGCAACAACCATTCCTCTCCCGTTGGTGGCTTCCAGGCGAAAATACAAACAGGAATCAGAATCACCGTCGCGATGCCAAAGTTATACAATAAAATCCGCATCGGCGGCTCGGTCTCAGCCAGCTTGTTTGTCGAGACCAAAGCCAGCGCCGAAAACACTGCGGCCGCAAGCGCAATCAATGCGGCCGGGTTGCGGAACATCACCGCGCTCGGCTTAATGATCAAAACAACTCCCACCAACCCAATCGCAAGGCTCACCCAAACAAGCGGCTGAACGGCTTTGCGGAACCATATAAAAACCACCAGCGGAATGAACAACGGCGCCGCATTGGAAAGCAACGTCGCGTCCATCAACGAAATCGATTTCACCGAAACAAAAAACAGCAGTTGGCAGACCGCACCCGAAATGCTTCGAAACACTTGTAGCCCCAGCCGCGACGTCTTCATCAAGCCGGGCCCCTCTTTGAGAAGCGCAGGAAGGAAAACGAGAAAACTAATCCCATATTGCAGGAAGAGCAGCAGCAACGCCGGCACGCCCGCTGCCGCCTTGCTCAAAGCACTCATCACAGCGGCGAAGAAAAACGCCAGCGTGATCAGCATGATCCCCAGGAGGAGATTGCCATTCGAACTGGCACCCGACGATGGCATGGCCAGCGTGCTCATTCTGGCTTCTTGAAGGTTTCGATTTGTTTCATCATCTTCGCCACGAGCGCCGTCCAGCCCGTTTGATGACTCGCCCCCACGCCAGCTCCGTTGTCGCCGTTGAAGTATTCGTTGAAGAGCAAAAGATCTTTCCAGTGGGGATCAGTCTGGAAGAGCTCAACGCCGCCATTAAAAGGGCGGCGTCCGTCTTCGCCGCGGGTAAAAATCCCAACGAGCCGCTTCTCAAGTTCGATTGTGATGTCCCAAAGACTCATCTCGACTCCGCTGCCTGTCGGATACTCGACTTTGAACGAGTCCCCAAAATAAAATGCAAATTTCTGAAGCGCTTCAATAATCAGATAATTCATCGGCATCCAAACCGGGCCGCGCCAATTTGAGTTGCCTCCAAACATCGCCACCGGGCTGTCGGCGGCACTATAGCTAAGCGTCTCCGTTCGATCTCCCTCAGTAAACGTGTAGGGATGGTCAAGGTAGTAGCGCGACAACGCACGAATCCCGTGAGGCGAGAGAAATTCGTTTTCATCGAAAAGCCGCTCGCACACACGGCGAAGCCGTTCCGGCGGCACAAGAGAAACCAGCAGGCGCCCATCCACTTCACGTCCGATATGGTGCAGTTGTTCGAGCAGGTGTGGGCGGTGCTCGGCAAACCATGCAATGCGCTTCTTTAACAGAGGAAACTTAATGGCCGTCTCGGCATCAAAACTCTCAACAGCAAAAAGCGGAGTGATTCCGGCAATCGACCGCGTCTTCAAGTACGCGTGGCTCCCATCCGGACGACTCAACACATCATAGTAGAACCCATCCTCCTCATCCCAAAGCGAAAATCCTCCCGATCCCACCGCGTTAACGGCAGCCGCGAGGTAGATAAAATCGTTCAGAAACTTGTCAGCGATGTCCTCATACTCGGGCTCGGTTTTCGCCAGCTCAATGGCGATATTGAGCATGTTAAGGCAAAACGTCGCCATCCACGCGGTGCCGTCACTCTGCTCGATTTTGCTTCCGTCTGGGAGCGGATACCGACGATCAAAAACGCCAATATTATCGAGCCCCAAAAAACCACCCTCAAAAACATTGTCGCCGGTTTGATCCACCCGGTTGGCCCACCATGAATAACCCATGAGAAGCTTGTTGAAGGCACGCTTGAGGTAGGACACGTCGCCGGTGCCGGTCATCGCTCGCTCAATCGAATAAATCCGCCAGCTCGCCCATCCTCCGATAGGCGGGTTCGCATCCGAGAGTGCCCATTCGTAAGCCGGCTGCTGCGCGCTTGGGGCTGTGTAGCGTTCCCCGCGCAATAGCATGCTTTGGTGCTTAGCCATCGCCGGATCAGCAAATGTAAACGCCACCGACTGAAAACAGAGATCCCATCCGCAGAAGTAGGGATACTCCCATGAGTCAGGCATCGAGATGATGTCGTGTGCGTGCATCTCTTTCCAAAACGCGTTGCGTCCATGCCAGCGCTCCGGTGGAGGCGGAGGCATCGTCGGATCGCCCTGAAGCCATTTCAGAACCGGGTAGTAGTAAAATTTTTTACACCAAAACAACCCTGCCAACGCGCTTCGCTGCACGCGCGCCAGTTCAGGCGTCAATCCGGGCGAACGCACCTCGTAAAACTCCTCACATTCGCGCTCACGAAGCGTAAACATCTCGTCAAACGCTGAACCGAATGCCTCCGGCTTCGGCGGACGACAAAGCCTCAGCCGCACGACCCACTCTTCGCCGGGAGCAAGCGTTTTGTGGTATACCGCTGCCGCTTTTGTTCCTGACGCAGAGGGATTGACCGCATCGGTGCGGCCGCCGACGAGAAAATCGTGGAACGCATCCTTAACATACGGCGCGGGATTTTTTGCTCCAAACAAACGCTCAGCATTCGTCTCGTTGTCCGAAAAAATCCACTCAGGTTCACAGTCGGCGTAAAGGTGATACTCCGGCAACCCCCAAGGATTCGCGACAACCGCATTGGATTGCGTCGCCAAATGCATCTCGGGCTTGACCGCTTTCGCCTCCCCCCACGACCATGTATTGCGAAACCAAAGCGTCGGCAGAATATGCAAAGGGGCGGGATCCGGGCCGCGGTTGATCGCCCGAATCCGGATACCTAAGTCTTCGGGGCCTTCCTTAGCATACTCCACAAAAATGTCAAAATACCGATTCTCACCAAAAACACCGGTATCGACCAACTCATACTCCGGCTCCGAGCGGGAACGCCGCCCGTTTTCCCCGACGAGCTTCTCATACGGAAATTCCGCCTGCGGATACTTATAAAGTCCGCGCATGAAGCTATGCGTCGGTGTGTTGTCGATATGAAAAAAATAATCCTTAAGATCTTCGCCGTGGTTTCCTTGCGGATTAGATAAACCGAATGCCCGCTCCTTCAGCATGCGGTCTTTGCCATTCCAAAATGTCGGTGCGAAACACAGACGCCCATCGGAATCCGAGATTCCCAACAGCCCGTCTTCGCCCCAGCGGTAAACTCTCGATCTCGCCTGCTCGTGCGTAAAGAAGCTCCACGCATCCCCATCCGCAGAATAATCCTCGCGCACCGTTCCCCACTGACGGTCGCTCAAATATGGGCCCCACAACCCCCAAGCCTCCGCCCCGGAGTCACGCGCCGTCATCCGCTTTGATTCGGGGTCATCGAGCATGGGTTTCATTCGCAATGCCGCCGCCTTTTGTCACGCCCGAAATGGCCGGCCCCGCGATTCAGCGCAACCGCGAGGCGATTTCGTCCATCCGGCGCGCCAACGCCAAGTCGAGTTCGGTAATCCCGCCGGAACTGTGCGTGCGGAGCGCGACCTCCACGCGGTTGTAGGAGTTCGACCAGTCGGGATGGTGATTCATCTCCTCGGCAACGGCACCTACTTCGTTCATAAAGCGCAAGGCCGTCGCAAAATCACGAAACTTTAACTCCCGATGCAGCGCGCCTCCGCACTCCGACCACGCGGGAAAATCCGCAAGAAAAGCTTGAATCGTTGCATTTTCCAAAATGTCAGGCATGAGCAAGAGAACATCCCGAACGCTGCGTCGTGTCAACTGCGGTGACGACCGAGACGGCTCGCCGGGTTTTGCTCACACTTAAAAATTGACTTGCCGCTCAACATTCCCGATATCGGAGGGCCGTCGCGCCAGCGGCACCAAAGAAAAGTCACACATCATGCCTACACACATTGCCACACTCATTCCCGGAGACGGGATCGGACCCGAAGTCGTTGAAGCCACACGCCGCATCATTGAAGCGACGGGCGTTCAGATTACTTGGGAAGAAGCTTCAGCCGGCGAATCCGTCTTCAAGAGAGGCATCCCCTCCGGCGTTCCCGAGGAGACCATCGCGTCGATTTCAAAGACCCGCACGGTCCTCAAGGGCCCGCTCGGCACACCCGTTGGCTTCGGAGAAAAAAGCGCGAACGTCACGCTTCGCAAACTATTTGAGACCTACGGCAACATCCGCCCCGTCCGCGAATTCCCCGGCGTGCCAACTCCATTCAGCGGCCGCGGGGTTGACCTCGTCGTCGTCCGCGAGAACGTCGAAGATCTCTACGCCGGCATCGAGCACATGCAGACTCCCGGTGTCGCCCAGTGTCTCAAGCTCATCTCGCGCAAGGGCTGCGAAAAAATCGTCCGTCTCGGTTTCGAGGTCGCGCGCGCCGAGGGCCGCAAGCTCGTGCATTGCGCCACGAAAGCCAACATCATGAAGATGACCGAGGGCCTCATGAAACGCGTCTTCGAGGAAATGGCCACGGAATATCCCGACATCGAATCGCACCATATCATCATCGACAATTGCGCTCACCAGCTCGTTAAAAAACCCGAGCAGTTTGATGTCATTATCACGACGAACATGAACGGCGATATTATCAGCGATCTCAGTTCCGGCCTCATCGGCGGGTTGGGCTTCGCCCCTTCGGCCAACATCGGCCAAGGCATCGCCATCTTCGAGGCCGTGCACGGCTCGGCTCCGAAATACGCGGGCATGGATGTCGCCAACCCGACGGCCATGATCCTCTCAGGCGTGTTGCTCCTGCGTCACCTCGGCGAACTCGACGCCGCTCGCAAAGTTGA
>JBBRHN010000144.1:0-6463 GCA_038222685.1 Chthoniobacterales bacterium
CGCACGACCCGAATTCGACCCGAGGAGAAAGACCGGTGCCGATACCAACACGAACGCCTCTGGAAGGATCGTCAGCGGCGAGAGCGCAAAGACAATCGGCGCATCCGCAACCTGCGGAGCCAATGCCGTGAGATTTTGACAACACTCCGAGCACGCTTTGTGCTGCCCGGTATCTGGCTTGTGACAACAAGTTGTCTCTGTATGAGAAGCCGCCATCGCAAAAATCGCGCAGTGGCTGCCAGCGACAATCCACGCCAGAAAAAGCAGTCCTAGGACTGAACTTCTTCCAAGTGGATTTGCTTTCGACATGTCCTAAAGGTTACACGTCCCGATCTAAAAGCAAGGGCCACTTTTACCCGTGGGGAAAACCGGGTGTGATTAAAAGTGGGTAAGGTGGAAGTAAGAACAGTGTGGAGTGTTAGCTGGACGGGAGCGTGGGTATCTTGCCCGCTCCTCATGCGGGCAAGATGCCCACGCTCCTGTGGCCCAACCTCACCCGCTTTAATCAAACCCGCCGCGCAGTTGCCTGAGGTTGTTCAAGCGCGCGGTGGGCTCGCAAACTCGTATCCGACCTTGAAAGTTGTAACGGAGCGCGGCAATGTCTGGGACGATGAAAACCGCTACCGAGATCGCCCAGAAGCTTGTGCGCATACCAAGCGTTAATCCGGATGGCGAGCCCGGGACGCCGCTGACGGGCGAGGAGGCGTGTGCAGTTTGGACGGCGGAGTTTTTGAAGTCGTTCGGGGCAGAGGCCGAGTTGCGGGAGGTTTTTCCCGGGCGTCCGAATGTTGTCGGACGGCTTGGGAGCGATGCTCCGGGCAAACCGCGCATTCTTTTTGCACCTCATACCGATACGGTGAGCGTGGCAGGCATGACGATCTCGCCGTTCGGTGGTGAGATTCGCGACGGGAGGCTGCATGGGCGCGGGGCCTCGGACACGAAAGGCCCCATGGCGGCGATGTTGTGGGCGTTGCGGGAGGCCGCGCCGTGGGCGGGCACTTTGCCTTTTGAAATTTGGTTTGCGGGTCTGGCCGGCGAGGAGGCTGGGCAGCATGGGGCGAAGGCGCTGGCTGCGCAGGAGACGTTTGCTTTTGTGGTCGCGGGTGAGCCGACGGATCTCAATGTCGTACACACGCACAAAGGATCCGGTTGGACGACCCTGCGCACGCGGGGACGGGCGGTGCATGCCTCGCGTCCGGCAGAGGGCAAGAATGCGATCTACGCGATGGTGAATGCAATTGACTGCATTCGCACGGAGGTGGTGGCGGAGCTTGCGAAGTTGAGCGATCCGGTGCTCGGGAGCCCGACGGTGAGCGTGGGGATCATCTCGGGCGGTTCAAAGATAAATATCGTGCCGGATTTTTGCGAGGCGAAGGTAGATATGCGGACGATTCCGGGGCAGGATTTGAAAATCCTTGAGCGTCTCGTGCGGGCGCGGGTGCCGGATATCGAAATCGAGGCGACGGGGTCGTTGCCACTGCAAACGGATCCTGGCCATCCGCTGATCCGGGAGTTGGAGGCGTGCGGAGCCAAGCTGGTCGGGGCACCGTGGTTCTGCGACGCGGCGATCTTCGCGGGCAAGGGATGTCCGTCGGTCGCGCTCGGACCGGGTTCGATTGCGCAGGCGCACACATGCGACGAGTTTATCGAAGTGGCCGAAATCGAGCGAGGCGCGCAGTTTTTCCTCCGGTTTCTCGAGCGTCTCCGCAGGTAGCGCGTTTTCGCGCATTCGACGATGGACGCGCGGCACGGGAAATGCTAGTTTTTCCTCCATGTCAGCGGTTGCTTCGTCGTTATTTCCGTTCAAGCTTCGCGACGCGCGGCGTTGGTTGAGCGGGCCGCGTTTGCAGATGAGTTTGTTCGGGGCGTGGACAGCTGTGGTGTTCGCGTTTCTATATATCCCGATCGTCTTGCTGGTCGTGTTTTCATTCAACTCGTCCCGGCTCAACATCCGATGGGAGGGGTTTTCGCTCAGGTGGTATGGAGAGCTTTTTGCGAACAAGACGCTGATTATGGCCTTCCAGAACAGCATGTTGGTGGCGTGCGCGACGACGGTGCTGGCGACGGTGCTCGGAACGATCGGGGCATGGATGTTGTATCGGTATCGATTTCCGTTTCAGCGCGCGATTGGGCTTTTGATTTTTGTGCCAATGGTGATGCCGGAAGTTCTGATGGGGGTAAGTTTGCTGGTGCTTTTTGTGCAGCTTCTCAACCTGCCGCTGGGCTTTACGACGTTGATCATCGCGCATACGACGTTCTGTTTTCCGTTTGTGTTGGTAGGCGTGCAGGCGCGTTTGCACGGACTGGACCCAGCGATGGAAGAAGCTGCGATGGATCTCGGGGCAACACCCGTGCAGGCGTTTTGGAAAGTGATCGTGCCTTATTTGATGCCGGCCATCGTCTCCGGCGCGCTGATGTCGTTCACGCTTTCGCTCGACGAGTATATTGTGAGTGTTTTCACGACCGGCGCGCAAAGCCAGACTCTGCCTTTGAAGGTTTTCGGCATGGCTAAAGTGGGGCTCAATCCCCAGTTGAATGCGTTGAGCACATTGTTTATTGTCGGAACATTCGTCATTCTTATTGGCAGCGAAATCCTCACTCGAAATAAAAAACACACATGAAAACAAAACACACCCTGATGGCCGCCCTCACCGCGCTTGCGCTGGTGGGATGCGGAAAAGCCCCGGACCCCAAAGCCGCGGAGGAAACCCCGACGAAGCAGGCGGAGGCCACGCCCGCTCTGAGCATGGAGGCACCGAAGCTCAGTATCTTCTGCTGGTCGGAATACATTCCGCAATCTGTCATCGACGAGTTTAGCCAAGAGACGGGGATTGCGGTTTCGGTGGAGAACTACGCCTCAAACGAAGAGATGCTTGCGAAGCTGCTCGCCGGGGGCGGGAGCTACGACATTATTCAGCCGAGCGAGTATGTGGTGGGAGCGTTGATCAAAGAAGACCTGCTCATGCCGATTGATCATTCGAAAATCCCGAACTTGAAAAATCTGGATCCAAGGTTCGTGAACATGAGTTTCGACCCGGGCAACAAGTTCAGCGTGCCATTTATGGCGGGCTCGGTGGGCATCGTGGTGAACACGGAAATGGTGACGGAGGAGATCAAATCGTTTAGCGACGTATTCCAAGACAAGTATGCCGGGAAGATTGTCGTGCTCGACGATGCCCGGGAAATCGTCTCATGGGGATTGCAGTCGCTCGGGATCCCGGTGAACGACGTCTCGGACGAGAATCTCGCGAAGGTGAAGCCGGTGATTTCGAAATGGCTGCCGTTGGTGAAAGTTTATGATTCGGATAGCCCGAAGACGGCGTTGCTGAATGGCGATGTGACCATCGGGGTGGTGTGGGGAGGAGAAGGTGCGATCTTGCTCAATGCGGACAAAAAGTTCAAATGGGTGATCCCGGCGGAGGGAACGCATCTTTTTGTGGACAGTCTCGCGGTGCCAAAAACGGCGAAGCACCCGGGCAATGCGCAGGCGTTCATGGACTTCATTCTGCGTCCCGAAATCAGCGCGAAAATTTCGGAGGCGTTTCCGTATCTGAACCCAAATCTCGCGGCACGTGCGCTTCTCACGCCGGAGCAACTGGCGAACGCCGCAAGTTTTCCGACGGACGAGGAACTCGCGAAGATGCAGACGTTTGAAGATATCGGCCAACAGGCTTCGAAAGTCGACGAGATGGTGACTTCGCTAAAAGTGCAGTAGGGCGCCATGGCCGGCGCAGCACCTATCCCGATTGGCGCGACGGGCCCGGCTTCCTACCGCCGCAAGCCCGGTCTCGTGGCGTGGTTGGTGCTGGCGCCGCTGCTCATCTGGCTGGTGCTGTTCATCGTGATCCCGACAGCGATGCTCGTAATGGTGAGCTTCGCCGAGCGGGACTCGTTGGGGCGGGTGGTTTACAATTTCACGTTCGATAACTACCTGCGGGCGTTTGACTGGGTCTGGCTGAAAGTGCTGATCGATTCGGTGTGGTATGCGTTTTTGACGACGGTGATCTGCATGGCGGTGGGGTTTCCGGTGGCGTATTTCATCGGTCGAGCGCCGGTGCAGTGGCGGGGCATATTGCTGATGCTGGTAATGGTGCCGTTTTGGACGAGCTTTCTCATCCGCACGTATGCGTGGATCACGATTCTGAGCCGTGACGGGATCGTCAACGGCCTGCTCGTGGCCTCGGGGATTTTTGCGGAACCGGTGACACTGCTCTACACCCCGTTCGCGATTGTGCTGGGGCTCGTTTATAATTTTCTGCCGTTCATGATTTTGCCGATCTACACGAGCGTCGAGAGGCTAGATGGCGCAATGATCGAAGCGGCTTACGATCTTGGGGCGGGGCCGACACGGGCCTTTGCGCAGGTGATTATACCGCTCACAAGTCCGGGAATCACAGCGGGGGCGCTGCTCGTTTTCATCCCGTCGATTGCGATGTTCGCGATCACGACATTGATGGGCGGCGGCGCAAATCCAACGATTGGTGAAGTGATTTTCAAACAGTTCACGTCGGGCCGCAACCAACCGTTTGGAGCGGCACTCGGCACGCTCTTGCTGGTGATTTTCGTCGTCGCACTGTGGCTCACGCGCCGTCAGCGCGAACAGGACTGATACCGACAACACGGTCAAAAAGGTTAAATAACACGGCGGTTTCGGCGAAACCGCCCTACCAACCTCGGTCGGGATGCCTCGCCGAGGCGTCCGTCGAATCCATCGATTTCAGCGTGAACAGGACTGAGCCCGCTCTATGCCGCGACCGGAACGGGCGCGCGTTTCTTTTTGCTGCGGTAGATGGCTATCGCCACAAAAGTGAGCTCGGCGATGACGAAGGCGACAGCGGCGGGCAAGCCGCCAGTGCCAAATCCATAGCTATGCAGGCCAACGCCGAGGACAAAGTTAACACCATACCAGGCCATGATGATGGATTGAAATCCAACGACGGCACCGACCGCCATGCCGAATCCGCCCCACTTGCCAGCGATGCGACCGTGCAGGACGATGAGGTAGCCGAGAAGCGCAATGAGGGCCCATGTCTCCTTTGGATCCCAATCCCAAAAACGGCCCCAGGAGTAGTTTGCCCACACGCCGCCGAGAATCGTCCCGACTGCGAGGAGGAGCACCCCGATTTGGAGTGAGCGGTAGAGATAGTTGTAAAGTTGCGGCGAGGGCTTGACTCCAAAAATCACCTTACCCAGCGCAATGTGGCCAACTCCGAGTGCGAGAGCGAATGCGGCGTAGCTGAGCGTGATGGTGAGCACGTGGGTGGTTAACCAAAAGTTGTCGGCGAGCACGGGGACGAGCGGGTGAATCGAACGATCGAGGATCACCGGCTGCGTATCCGCAAGAATCAACGCCGCGACAGCCACGGGCACGGCACCGAGCAGAAGATAGCGGCAGCGGTAAATCGCCTCAAGGACAAGCGCGAAAAATATCGTGCCGAACGCGACCCACAAGACGCTTTCATACATGTTGGTCACCGGAGGCCGACCGGCGATCATGATACGAAGAACAAATCCGATAATCTGCATCACGAAACCGGCGACAGCGAATGCCCAACCGAGACCGTAGCCGAGCGGCGCGGCTCTGCCAACGAGGACAAACAGACTAATGCCGGCGCAGAGATAGAGGATCCATGCCCACCGGATGGGATGGAGGCGTTGGTAGAATGTCTCGACGGAGATTTTTTGAGGGTCGGCTTGGAACCGGGGATTCTCGGCGGATTGCTCGGAGGCGAGGAGCGCAACGCCGGCCTGCAAGGTCGCGTTGTCGCTTTTCTGAAAACCCGCGCGCAATTTTGCCAGCGCGGGATCGCCCAGCCCGAGCGGGCTCCATGCGGCGGCACCGGTCGGCAGGACGGTAACGGAGCGCCCGCTGACGAGGCCTTCGAAAATGGCGAGCCTCATACCGACATCCTTGGCGGCCTTCGGGACGGGGTCGAGTTTGGCTTTGGGGTTCTTTTCCCGAGTCACCGTTACTTGATCGAGCAACGCGACAAGCTTCGAGTTGGAGGAAAGTTCGTCGTAGCTGTAGAGTTTCCTCTTCACATCAACGTCGATGGCCTCGCGGAGGAGTTTGTTTCCGACGAGAATCATCGGCGTTTTTTCCCAGCCTGCCGGAGTGAGCCAGAGAGAGACAACGGCTTCGACGGAACTCCATTTGCGCCCATCTCTCATGACGGATGTTTTTCCGGTCATGCTGAGGATGCTTTCATCGGCAAAGACGAGGAACGGTTTCTTGCGTCCGTTTTCCTGGATCGGGATCGTTTCGATGGATGCGAGATCGAGAGCCGGAGCGGCGGTGCCCCCGAGGAAGAGGATGGAAACAAAAAGGAGAAGGCCTCGCGTGGATGCAAGCGGAAGACGATGAAACATGGCGCGCACACTCTCCAACAAGATTTGCCTTCGCGCAACTGATCCGTGCAAGTTCCTACGGGAGATGTTCGCGGAGGCGGGATTGGCTGGTGCG
>JBBRHN010000145.1:0-6446 GCA_038222685.1 Chthoniobacterales bacterium
TGAGTTGGAGTTTCCTCAGCCAGTTCTCAACGCGATCTCGATTTACCTCGTCTTTGCCATCGCCCTCAAAGGCGGCACCGAACTGGCTGCGGCCGGCTGGGGCACGATCTGGAAGCCAGCACTCGCCGCTCTCGCTGTCGCGATCATTCTGCCCATTTGGATTTATTTGGTGACGCGAAAAGTTCTCCGCATGGACGTTTCCAATGCCGCTGGTATCGCAGCGCTCTACGGGTCTGTCTCGTCCGTCACCTTTCTCGCAGCACTCAGCTTCACCACCAAGCTCGGCAATCCCGCCGAGCCGTTTCTTCCGCTGCTCGTCAGCATAATGGAATGGGGCATTCTTGTGGCACTTCTGTGCGCGAGAGTTGGCCTCCAGCGTGAGCATTCATCGGGAACGTTGAAACTCGGAGAAGCCCTCATAGATACCCTCCGAGGGCGAAGCGTCATTCTGCTCCTCGGCGGTCTCGTGATGGGCTACATCATCGGGGAAAAAGGTTTTCAACCCATCAAAATTGTCTTTGAGGACGCGTTCCGCGGCATTCTCGTTCTTTTCCTCCTCGAAATGGGAATGGTCGCCGCGCGCCAGTTTAAGGACTTCCTTCAACTCGGACCAAAGCTGCTGGCGTGGGGAATTTTCGCCCCCATTTTGCACGGCCTGGTCGGCGTGCTCATCGGGCGCGCCTGCGGGCTTGGCGTCGGGGGAAGTTTTGTGTTCGGTGCCATCACCGCCAGCGCCTCCTACATCGACGCTCCGGCCGCCGTCCGCGCGACTTTGCCAAACGCCAACCCCGGCATCTACCTCACGTCGTCCCTCGGCATCACATTTCCATTCAACCTCATCTTCGGCCTGCCCATCTACTACGCGTTCGCCTCCTGGCTCTTCAACCGCGCTTGATCCGATGTCGATCGCTCACCCGCGCGCCCATTCCTACGACAGCCTTATACTGCGCTGGCGAAAGGTCGCCCGCCGGAGCAAGCTGACCATCTCGCCCTTCGCCAACGCCAGCTCCCATCCCCTTTTTGTCATCCGCTCCCGTTCCTCGGAAACTCCGCGCCCGAGCGTTTATATCTCCGCCGGAGTTCACGGCGATGAGCCCGCCGCCACGGAGGCTCTCGTCACTTGGGCCGAATGCAATCCGGAAATTCTCGAGCGCATTCAGCTCACGATCTTCCCATGCATGAACCCATGGGGCCTCATCAACAACAGCCGACTCGATGAAAGTGGCCGCGACCTCAACCGTCTCTACAACACCCGCGCCCACCCCATCGCAGCCCAGATCCGCCAACTCCGTCACGAACGATACGCCCTTGCCCTCACTCTTCATGAGGACTTTGAAGCTCCGGGGATTTACATCTACGAGGTCGCTTCCGCCGAAACCTTCTGGGCGGAGAAACTCCTCGCCGCCGCTTCGAAACACATCTCGATCGATTCGCGAACCAAAATTGAAGGCCGCGAAGCCACATACGGCGTGATCCGCAGCGACATTAACCTCGCCACCATGGTCGACTGGCCGGAGGCCTTTCTGCTCCACTTCCATCACGCCGCACGCACGTTCACCATCGAGACTCCGTCCGAATTTCACATCGACGACCGCGTCAAGGCCCACGTCGCCGTCATCAACGCCGCCCTCGCCCTTACCCTAGCCTCCCCGAAAAAGTGATTTTTGCGTGCGGGAACACCCTTTCCCACGTTAGAATTTTCCCATGAGCACTCCGAACCGCGTCGTCAAACCCAAGACCCCAGCCCGTGTCATCGTCGGCGCTGTCCTCATCGCCCTATTCGTCGGTGCCTTCATTGTTATCGCGATCTGGCAAACCGGCATCGGGATTACCGACGCCCGAATGCGCGGCACCGTCGTCTCCAAAGAATTCCAACCTCTCGCCCAGCCCGAGCGCGAAATCACCCTCAACCGCAGCGGTTCCGTCAGCGCCAGAACCTCCGACGGTGAATATATCATCTCCGTCGAAGTCGAGCAAAAGGACGGCACAAAAAAAACATTCACCGTCTGGCTCAACGACAAACAACGTTACGACAGCGTCAAGGTCGGCGATGAGTTTGACGTGGGCCCATACCTCGTCCCTTCCAACTAAAACACCTCCTAACTCGATGTTCTTCAACGTTTGTTGAACATTTTCGTTTGGCACGTGTCTTACCTTTTACAGCCTTTCAGTCATTACAAAGTAAAGTCATATCTATGAGCATCAATACATCGGAACTCACCCAGCAAGTCCAACAATCCCGCCAATGGGTCGAACCCCTCCTCAGTGAAGTCGGCAAAGTTGTCGTTGGGCAAAAAAACCTCGTTCACCGACTTCTCGTCGGCCTCCTCTCAAATGGTCACGTCCTCCTCGAAGGCGTCCCGGGCCTCGCAAAGACACTCACCGTCCGCACCCTTGCCAGCTCCATCCAGACAGGGTTCCAACGCCTGCAGTTCACCCCCGATCTCCTCCCCGCCGATCTCATCGGCACGCTCATCTACAACCCCAAAGAAGGCGAATTCACCACAAAGCTCGGTCCGATTTTTTCAAATCTCATCCTCGCCGACGAGATCAACCGCGCCCCGGCCAAAGTCCAAAGCGCCCTCCTCGAAGCCATGCAGGAACGCCAGGTCACCATCGGCGAAAACACCTTCAAACTCCCCGACCCCTTCCTCGTGCTCGCCACGCAAAACCCCATCGAGCAAGAAGGCACCTACCGGCTTCCCGAAGCACAACTCGACCGCTTCATGCTCAAAGTCCACGTCGGCTACCCGACCCGCGAAGAGGAACGCTCCATCCTCGACGCCATGGCCACTTCCTCCCCGCGCCTCGGCGTCGAAGCCATCGTCAACGTGGATGACATCATCCGCGCCCGCAGCGTCGTCAACGACATCTATGTGGACGAACGCGTAAAGGACTACATCGTCAATATCGTTTGGGCCACCCGCGATCCTGCCGCCGCCAAACTCAAACTCGACGGTATGATCCGCTACGGAGCCTCTCCACGCGCGACCATCTTCCTCACCCTCGCCGCCAAAGCCAACGCCTTCATCGCCGGACGTGGCTACGTCACGCCCCAAGACGTCAAAACCATGGGCGTAGATGTCCTCCGCCATCGCATCGGCATCAGCTACGAAGCCGAGGCCGAATCCATCACCCCGGAGTCCATCATCGAACAAATCTTCGCCGGACTCCCCGTGCCTTGACCTAAGTCTTAAGCCAAAAGATTTAAGTTTTAAGAACCCCGCTCCAACAGCGGCCAACTTAAAACTTAATCCTTAAAACTTAAAACTTCACTCCATGAACGACCCGAAAGAAATTCTCAAAAAAATCCGCCGCCTCGAGCTGCGCACCCGTCGATTGGTCAGCTCCACGTTTGCGGGTCAATACCACAGCGTTTTCAAGGGCCGCGGTATGAATTTTGAGGAAGTGCGCGAATACGCGCCGGGGGACGAAATCCGCTCCATCGATTGGAACGTCACGGCGCGCATGAACACCCCGTTCGTCAAAAAGTTCACCGAGGAACGCGAGCTCACCGTCATGCTCGTCGTCGATGTCAGCGCCTCCGGCACATTTGGCAGCATCGACATGAGCAAGCGCGAACTCGCCGCCGAGGTGGCTTCCATTCTCGCCTTCAGCGCCATCAACAATAATGACAAAGTCGGTCTGCTTCTGTTCAGCGACGACGTAGAGCTTTTCATCCCTCCAAAGAAAGGCCGCCTCCATACGCTTCGTCTCATCCGCGAAATGCTCTACTTCGAACCCAAGGGCCGTGGCACCAATCTCGCCGGTGCCCTCGACTACCTCAACCGCGTCACCGTTCGCCGCGCCGTTGTCTTCATGATTTCCGATTTCCTCGCGCCCGATTTTTCCAAAGCACTCACCGTCACCAGCCGCCGCCACGATCTTGTCGCCATGCCCGTCCGCGACCCCGGCGAGTCCACGCTGCCGAACATCGGCATCATCACACTCGAAGATGCCGAAACCGGCGAGCAAATCGACATCGATACCGGCAAGCGTTCCGTCCGCCTCGGCCTCGCGGAAGCCGAAGAATCCCGCGTTAAAACCCTCAACCGCCTCTTCCGCAGCCGTCGCGTGGATGTCGTTCCTCTTTCGACCACGGAAGACTACCTGCTCGCGCTCCGCGCATTTTTCGAACAACGCGAACGGAGGCTGGCAGCATGAACCCCGCCGCTCCGACACCCGCCCCCATCCACGACATCGTTGGCCCGATCTGGGTCTTCCCCTACCCCGTTTGGATGGTCGTTGCCGCCACCCTCGCCGCACTCCTCCTGATTGCTGCACTCTTCTTTGGCATCCGCTCTCTCATTAAACGCAAACGTCCGCCCACCCCGCAGGAAATCGCCCTCGCCGCATTGGAGCAGCTTCGCAAAAACACCGACGGCGTTGAACCCTATGCCTTTGGCGTCGCCGTTTCGGACACTCTCCGCGCCTACATTCGAGCCCAGCACGGCCTCGCCGCCACCACGCTCACGTCCATGGAGTTCCTTGATTCCATTCGCGATAATCCGGTCTTCACCCCGAACGAAAAATCCGGCCTCGCCGTTTTCCTTGAAGGCACAGACCTCCTCAAATTTGCACGGACCGAGGCCGGCCCGTCGGAAATGATCTCCCTCCTCGAAACAGCAGGCCGCCTTGTCCGCGGCGAAGTTCAGCCTGATCGCAAAGGCGGGGGTGCGAAACCATGACGTTGTTCGGTGTCTCCTTCACGCTCCCGTGGGTTCTCCTGCTCCTCCTGCTCATTCCGCTCGTCGCTTTCCTGCGCGGCAAATTCGGCGGAACCGCCGCTGTCTCCTTCTCGACAACCGCCACGCTTCGCGACCTTGGCAGACGCCGCCGGTCCCGCGCCGGCGCGTTCCTCGCCGCGCTGTCTTATCTCGCGCTCGCCGCAATGATCGTCGCCCTAGCCCGTCCACAACTTGGCCGCGAAACCACCCGCATCCAAGCCAGCGGAGTCGACATCATGCTCGTTCTCGATGTTTCCCGATCCATGCTTGCCGAGGATTTCACCATTGGCGCTCAACGCGCGAACCGCCTCGAAGCCACCAAGCAGGTGACCGAAAAATTCATCCGCGAACGCCCCAATGATCGCATCGGCATCATTGCATTTGCCGGACGTCCCTACCTCGTCAGCCCGCTGACACTCGATCACGACTGGCTCATTCAAAACCTCGACCGCCTCCGCATCGGCCTCGTCGAAGACGGCACCGCCATCGGCTCCGCCATCGCCGCCGCCGCTAACCGCCTTAAAGACAAGGAGGCAAAAACCAAACTCATCGTTCTTCTCACCGACGGCGACAACAACGCAGGCAAAGTCATGCCCCTCACCGCTGCCGAAGCCGCCAAGGCGCTCGGTATCCGAATTTACGCGATCGGTGCCGGCACCGAGGGAGAGGCGCCCTTCCCATTTACCGATCCGTTTGGACGCATTGTCTATCAAAACGTGCCCGTCCAATTCGACGAGACCACCCTCGAACAAATCGCCGCCATCACCGACGGACGCTTCTTCCGCGCGACCGACACCAAATCCCTCAACACCATTTTTTCCGAAATCGACAAACTCGAAAAATCCAAAGTCGAGATTGAGCGCATCGCCCAATACAAGGATATCTTCCCGTGGTTTCTCATGTTCGGCCTAGCCTGCCTCGGCCTCGAAATCCTTCTCTCACAAACGCTATGGAGACGACTACCTTAACCTTCGCCTCACCAATCTGGTTCTGGGGCCTCGCCGCCGTGCCCGTGCTGGCCGCGCTCTACGCGTGGTCTCACGCCCGCGGCCGCAGCCTCGTCTCAAAAATTGTCGCCCCCCGCCTGCGCGAGCAACTCGCGGGCTCCGTCAGTTCTCCGCGCCGCATCGTCCGTGCCGTGCTCGTTCTTTCTTCCCTCGCCCTCCTAGTCATCGCGCTCGCGCAACCTCAACGCGGATTCATCCAGACCGAAATCAAATCCAAAGGCCGCGATGTCCTCATCGCCGTAGATACCTCCCGCAGCATGCTGGCCACCGATGTCCCCCCGGATCGCCTCACTCGCGCCAAACTCGTCACCCAGGATTTTCTCCGTCTGCTCAAAGGCGACCGCGTGGGCCTCATCGCCTTCGCCGGCTCCGCTTTTCTTCAGGCCCCCCTTACCCTCGACTACTCCGCCGTCGTCAACTCCCTCGACGAACTCGACACCAACGTCATCCCCAAGGGCGGGACCAACATCGCCGCCGCTATATCAACAGCAGAAGAGGCCTTCGGAAAAGCCGAGGGCCAGACCCGCGCCTTGATCATCCTCACCGACGGCGAAGAACTCGACGCCGACGGCATCGCCGCCGCCAAGCGCGCCAAAGATCTCGGCATTCGCATTTTCGCCATCGGCATCGGATCCCCCGAAGGTTCGCTCATCCCGTTTCGCGGTCAAGACGGACGCCAGGACTTCGTCCGTGACTCCAGCGGCAAACCCGT
>JBBRHN010000146.1:0-6441 GCA_038222685.1 Chthoniobacterales bacterium
GCCCGATCCCGAAGTGGTCATCAATGAGCGCCCGCTCCCCGACGACTACATCGGCAACGCCTGCGTCTTCTGCTCCGCCTCCCTCGAAGATCCCCACTATCTCGCCGACGGCGAAGCCCTCGGCCGCCTCCTCGCAGAAAACAAAATCGGCTGCGTCTCTGGCGCGGGCCGATCAGGCATCATGGGAGCCGTTGTCAAAGGTGCGGTGGACGCCAACGGTTGGGCCGCTGGCTCGAACGTCCCCCACATCATCGAACTCGAAGGTCTGCCCGACGGTCTCTCCGCCTTCTGGCTCCGCCCGGATATTTACACCCGAATGGAGGTCATGATCGAGAACTCCGACGCCTTCGTCATCTTCCCCGGCGGAGCCGGCACTGTGCAGGAACTCCTCGCACTCATGATCTTCAAGCGCCACAGGAATCCTCTCATCGCCAATAAACCCGTCGTCATCTTCAACCGCAAAAACCAAGTAGGCATCCCTTTCTGGGATCCCCTCATCGACCTCCTCAGCGACCTGTGCGAACCCGGCGACTTCGTCGTCGCACACCACCTCGAAGACATCCTCCCCGCCATCCAGCCCGGCATGTTGAAGGCGCTTGCCGCATAACCCACCAGAATGACGTGATGGCGGATTTCTTCGGAAAATCAAAATAGCGAACAAAATAGGGCGATGAATTCGGACAACGACAAGATTCGCAGCCGAGCCAAGCGAGCACTCCAACGTTACTTTGAAAAGAGAACGTCGCCGCGCTTTATGCTTTCGGTGGTGATCGTGCTGACGGGGTTGGTCGGATTTGGAATCTCCGCAGTGCTTTTGAAAAGCGGACTGACCGCGATGTCGATCCGGTATCCGTTGGCCGTGCTGGGTGCGTATGCGGTTTTTCTTGGGTTGATTCGCCTGTGGGCAGAGTTCGAGCGTCGCCGGTTTGATCCCGAGGATCCTGTGATCCTGAGCGCATTTGAAGAGGAGGAAGAACCCGTAAGGCCGTCGGTCGAAAAATCCGACTCAAGGTGGTGGGACTGGCTCGACGTCGGCGGGGATTTCATCCCATCGGATGAAGGATGCCTGCCGATGCTTTTGATCGGAGCGATTGTCGGTCTGCTTGCGCTGCTGGTTGTTGCGGTAGGGGCCGCTCCTGTTTTGATCGCGGAGGTTTTCATCGATGTCGTGCTGGCGGGTATGCTTTATCGCCGCCTCAAGCTCGCGCAAGCCGAGCACTGGCTGTCCGCAGCAATTCAGAAGACTTGGATTTACGTGTTCAGTGCTGCCGCTCTGCTGGCACTCGCTGGCTGGTGCCTCGACACGCTTGCGCTCGACTCCGACACGATGGGCAATGCGGTCAGGGAGCTTTGGCCAAAGTAGACTCCGCGCCCGGCGATGCGTTAGAAGCCACACGGAATGCCGTAAAGGCCTCGACGGAACGCGCGGGAACCGTTGCGGAAATCGACACCGTCGCGTCGGCGTATTCAATAGAATGCACGACGGCCTCGCGGTGCAGGCGCGCGATAAGGTCGGCACGCGCGGCGGGGATTTTCAGTTCCAATTCGGCTGCCTGTTCAGACACCAGCTCGGCGAGCCGCTCGATCAAGCGATCCAACCCCTCGCCGGAATGCACCGAGATAAAAAGCGCACCGGGAAACTGATTGCGCAGGATCGCTTTCGTCGCAGGATCTTCGACGCAATCCATTTTGTTGAAAACCACCACCGTCGGCAGCGCATTCGCACCGAGATCGCGGAGCACGGAGTTTGTCGTATTGTAAAATTCCACCACACGCGGATGCGAGGCGTCCAGAACGTGAATGAGAAAATCCGACATGGTGGCTTCTTCGAGCGTCGCGTTGAACGACTCCACCAACTGGTGAGGAAGTTTTCGCACAAAACCCACCGTGTCCGTGAGCAAGAGCGGCTGTTTGTTGGGCAGCGCAACCTTGCGCGTTGTCGTGTCCAGCGTCGCAAAAAGTTTATCTTCGACCAGCACATCGGCGCCGGTGAGTCGACGCAGGAGAGATGATTTGCCGGCGTTAGTGTAGCCCACGATCGCCGCGTTCGGCACCGGCGTGCGCTTCCGATCCTTGCGTTGAGTGGCTCGCGCCCGGCGCACGCTGAGTAGCTCTTTTTTGAGGCGGTCAATTTGCCCGCGAATTGCGCGCTTGTCCTGCTCGAGTTGGCTCTCGCCCTCGCCCTTTGCACCGATCCCTCCGCCTTGCTGGCCAAGGTGACTCCATGCCCGCGTGAGCCTCGGGAGCGAATACGCCATCCGCGCCAGATCGACCTGAATCCTCGCCTCGCGCGTTCGCGCCCTCAGGCCAAAAATATCGAGAATAATCTCCTGCCGATCCGCGACGGTCACGCCGGTGAGTTCCTCCCAATTTCGCTGTTGGGCAGGCGTGAGTTGGTTATCAAAAATCACCACGTCGCAGGTGTTTTCCTTAATAAAATCCGCAATCTCCTGCGCCTTGCCCGTGCCCATCAAAAGCTTCGCGTGAGACTCGCGGTGAAAAACCAACTGACGTTCGACGACCGGAATCCCCAGCGTGCGCACCAGTTCCCCGAGCTCGGTCAGCAAATCGTCCGCCTCGTCACGGGCCGACGAATCCGTGTAAGCGCCCACAAGCAACGCGCGCTCGACCATCTTCTCCCTCGCTTTAATCTCAAACATCTTGCAATCTCGTCCGACGGTAGGCTTCCCTCAACGCCTTTCGAGACAAAAATTTCGCCACCCCGGCCCGCCCGCCGTTTTTGCCGCGCAAAAAGAAATCTCGCTCAACGTTTGACAAAGGATCAGGAAGCGGGCAATCTCCTCGGTTCCTGACGAACTATTTCATGAAAACGTATTCTGCAAAAGCTGAAGAAGTGAAGCGCGCCTGGTGGGTCATTGATGCCGCCGGACAGCCCCTTGGCCATGTCGCCGAGAAAGCTGCCAACCTTCTTCGTGGCAAAAAAAAGCCCATCTTCACTCCTCACGTGGACACCGGCGACTTCGTCGTTGTTCTCAACGCCTCAAAAGTCGCCATCGGCGGCAAAAAGGAAGTTGCCAAGACTTACATGAGTTTTTCGGGATACGTCGGCGGTCACAAGCACGAGACCTTCCGCGCACGCCGCGAGCGTCGTCCGGAGTTGCTCATCGAGCGCGCTGTTCGCGGGATGATTCCCCACAACCGCCTCGGTCGTTCCATCTACACCAAACTCAAAGTTTACGCCGGTGCCGAGCATCCTCACTCCGCGCAAAACCCACAAGTCGCCTGATCTTTTTCAAATGAGCCTCGAAACCACCATCCTCACCACCGGTCGCCGGAAATCCTCCGTTGCAAGCATTCGCCTCAACAGCGGTTCCGGTGCCATCAAGATCAATGGCCGCGATTTCACCGATTACTTCGGCAGCATTTCGCTCCAAAACCAAATCCTGCGACCGCTGGAAATTGCCAACTCCGTTCACACCTACGACGTAATCGTCAAGGCCACTGGCGGTGGGATCAACGGTCAAGCCGGCGCGCTTCGCTTAGCTCTCAGCCGCGCCCTCGTCGAAATCGACGACACCCTTCGCTTGGCTTTCAAGGCCGAGGGGCTGCTCACCCGCGACCCTCGGATGAAGGAACGCAAAAAGCCCGGTCAACCCGGTGCTCGCAAGCGGTTCCAGTTCTCGAAACGTTAGTCTTTTTTCGAGAGGTCTGCTCGACGCGATCCGCTCCATGAGACGTCTTTTACCCGGCCTGCTGCTGACGGTGGTGGCGCTCGCTGCTTTCGCGGCCGATCCTGTGGAATTTGGCGTTGGGTCATTCACATTTGACCGTCCGTCCGGATGGCAGTGGATTGTTCCGTCGTCTTCGATGCGCAAGGCGCAACTCGCTGTGCCGGGCGAGCCAGAAACCGGAGAGGTGACGTTTTTTCATTTCGGGGCCGGCCAGGGCGGTGGCGTTCAGGCCAATGTGGACCGCTGGTTCGGGCAGTTTCAAAACGGCACGAACGGGCAAACCGTGGAAACGATTGGCAAAACCAAAGTCACATTCGTCGAGGCCTCCGGAACTTTTCTCAGCGGGATGCCAGGCACGGCGCCGACGCCCAAAGACGGATTTGCTCTGCGCGGTGCGATCCTTGAGAGCGCGACGGGCGATGTTTTTGTGAAGTTCACTGGGTCCGCTTCGGTTGTTCAGGGCGCCTCTGCTGCGTTTCGTGAGATGATCGTTGGTGCCGCTTCGCGGTAGGACGCACAACCATGCGAAGATTTTTCCTCGCGCTCATCGCGCTGGCAGGATCAACCCTCCTCCACGCAGCCGATGCGCCAACGCTCCGGGTCGGCGTTCATGACAAGCCCCCTTACGCGACGAAGTCCGCCGATGGCCAGTGGGAGGGCCTCTCCGTAGATTTGTGGCGCGCCATGGCGAATGTCGATGGGATCGCGTTTGAGTTCGTGGAAATGAACTACAACGATATCATCCCCGCCGTTCGCGACGGACGCATCGATGCCGGAGTCGGCGAAATGCAGGTCACCGCCGACAATCAGCGCGGTCTCGTCTTTACTCAACCTTTCCTCCAGACCTCCACCGGCATCGCCGTGCGCGCCGATACGTGGCATCCCGATTGGAATGGACTCGCACGCGATTTTTTCAGTTGGACGCTCGTTAGCGTGCTCGCGTCCATTTTTGTCGGCATGGTCATCGTGAGTGCGTTGATCTGGTTCCTGGAGCGCAAACACCATGTCGGCCACTTCAAAGGCGGTCTCAAAGGCTTCGGCTCCGCGCTCTGGTTCGCGGCGGTGACAATGACCACCGTTGGCTACGGCGATAAAACGCCCTCCACATTCGCCGGGAGACTCATCGCCTTCGCGTGGATGCTTGCCGGCGTCCTCCTCATCGCCGGATTTACCGCCGCCGTATCGAGCAGCGTTGCCACCGCGAGGTTCAACGACGGCGTTTCATCGATGTCTCAACTCCAAAATACAGCGTGCGGCGTGATGATCGCCACGCTCTCCCAGAACGTCCTCCGCGAACGCGGCATTCCCACCCGCGCGTTCCCCTCCCTCGAAGACGCGCTGGTCGCCCTCGAAAAACGCGAAATCGGTGCCGTCGCCGGCGACCGCATCTCGCTGGCCTATCTCAGCCGCGAATTCGCCGCACACACGCCTCCTCAAAAAATCGCTCTCTCCCCGCTCACAATCCAAACCTCCTTTATCGGCATCCCCGTCCGCCCCGGCCTCCCGCAATACGAAGCCATCAACCTCGCCCTCCTCAAAGTCACCGCCTCCCCGGAGTGGCAAAACATCCTCACCCGCTGGCTCGGCCCCCATAGCTCGAAGTTGTAGGGAGCGGGCTTGTCCGGATACCACTCCAATCAACGACATGAACGACACAGCGACTGCCGGTGTTCTGTTCGCGCGGCAGAGGCTGAATCCGGCTGAGAAAACTTTTCTTGGAACTTTTTCGAGGGGCCTCGTCATTGACGGAGTATCAATTCACCCACGCATCCCTGGCACACCCGCCGCTCTGGCCTCACATCCTACGCGAGGAAGACGCAAACCTCCATTTTCTGCGGCAGTCAGCCTGTGCGGGCACACACACTGTCTGATGGTTTGGATCTCGCTCGGTGGCTTTTGTTGGGGAGATGAGAACGGGGGAAATCAGTTTTCAGTGGTTCAGTGGTTCAGTGTTCAGGAGAATAGCTCACAGCACTTCGAAGAACTCCTCCGTCGTCACCCCGGCCTGCCGAAGCAACCCACGCAACGTGCCGCGTTTGATCGGACGGTGCATAGGCACCACGATCAGTCTTCCACTCGAGCTGCGCATGATGTGGTGTGAGCCGGTTTGATGGTCTGATGCAAATCCAAGCCGCCTCAGTGCTTTGACGGCATCTGTTCCATGAACATCCGACGGGAGCTTCACGCCAGAGCAAGCTCAGGGTCACTGATGAAATGCAGCCGCACCCGAAGCGGCGCGGGAATTCCTGCGGCTTTGAAATATCCGCCGACTGCATCCACTATCATATCCTGTAGTTCGCGCAAATCCGCCCCTTGTGTAGTGATCCCCCCCCCATGCGGGTCATCCCATGACGCAATAAAAACCCCGTCATCCTCGTCGCGTTCAATGCCGAATGTGATGTCTTTCACGTCTCCGATATAGCACATGGAAGCGGTTACGACAAAAAAGATTTTCCCCGTCAAAAACCGCCGCTTTAACGCTCAGCGCCTTTCGCTGGGGAGACGAGAGCCGGGGAAGTTTTCAATTTTCAGTAATTCAGTGTTCAGGAAAGAACGCCCAGAAAACTGAAGGCTCGAAACTTTCCCCTTTTCTCGTATGTGGAGATCAAACTGTTTTAGGGGTCATTCTTTATCGACATATTTTCTGCATCGCATGAAAACCGACTTCCTCGGCCGCTACAAGTTGAGTCAGCCACAGGGGGGCAGGCATGGTTTATTGACATCAAGTGAATTTCTTTCGAGATCCGGC
>JBBRHN010000147.1:0-6427 GCA_038222685.1 Chthoniobacterales bacterium
CCGAATGGATCTCGAAAGCGTCGCGTCGGTTTTCGCCGTATCGGATCGCGCGCTGCCTGAGCCCGTCTCGGACAACGCGCTTGATCGCACGCACGAAGCCGCCTTTGCGGCAGCGGTTTTGCGGGCGCGCGGTGGCGATGGCGCGGCACTCGAACTCCAAGCCTTCGCCGCGCTGGCCGACCGGATTGTGGCTATGAGTGCCGCCCGTCCGCTCGCGCCTCGCTCGACGCTCATCGAAGATCAGATACTTTGGGCGCGCAGCCCGGTGCGTCTTGACCTTGCTGGCGGCTGGAGCGATACGCCGCCGTTCTGCCTCAAACATGGCGGGGCCGTCGTCAACCTCGGCGTGGAGCTAAATGGCCAGGCTCCCGTCCAAGTTTTTGTCAGATCCTGTGCGCAGCGGCATATCGTTGTTCGCTCGATTGATCTCGGCGCGGAGACCATCATACGCTCTGTCAGCGATCTCGAAGACTGCGCGAGCGTGGGCTCGGAGTTTTCACTGGCCAAGGCAGCGTTCTGTCTTGCGGGATTCCATCCGCGCTTTCGCGGCGATGGGGCGGTGACGTTGGAGCAGATGTTGGAGTCCTTCGGCGGCGGTCTGGAAGTCTCAATGCTGGCGGCCACTCCGAAAGGCTCGGGTCTGGGAACAAGCAGCGTGCTGGCGGCGACGTTGCTCGCGGCGCTGGGCTCTGCCAGCGGGCTCGGGTGGGATCGGGGCGAAGTGCTGCAACGAACGCTCGCACTTGAACAAATGCTCACGGCCGGCGGTGGATGGCAGGATCAGGCGGGCGGGATTTACCACGGCATCAAGCTCATCGAAACATCGCCCGGCCTTGCGCAGACGCCGAGCATTAAGTGGCTCCCGGAGCATCTCTTCAGCAACCAGCAAGCAAACGGCGCAGCGATGCTTTATTACACTGGCATCACTCGCGTCGCGAAGGGCATCCTCCGCGAAATTGTGCGCGGGATGTTCCTCAATAGCTCACGGCATTTGGAAAACCTTTTTGCGATTCGTGAGCACGCGCAGGTGGCTTATCAGGCGATTCAGCGCCAGTCATGGGACGGGCTTTGCGAAGTGGTGGGCAAAAGCTGGGAACTCAACCAAGCGCTCGATCCTGGCACGAATCCGCCGGAGGTCGCCGCGCTTCTCCGCCAGATCAAAGATTGGTCGGCAGGCGCCAAACTTCTCGGTGCCGGCGGAGGCGGGTATCTCCTCATCCTTGCGAAAGACTTGGACGCCGCCGCCCACATCCGTCGAGCTCTCACCGAGACCCCGCCGAATCCCCGCGCTCGCTTCGTGGATTTCTCGCTTTCGGCAACCGGACTTCAAATAACTCGCAGTTGAGGTCAATATCGTTGATATTTGGCGCGATGTAACTACAGTAATTACGTCATGCCAACTATTGAGATTTCTCTAGCTCAGATCGGAAATTCGCGCGGGATCCGACTTCCGGCGCAGCTTATTCGCAAACACGGATTTGAGGCAGGCCTTTTTCTGGAAGACTGTGGTGACTCGGTGGTGCTGCGATCCAAGGAGGGCGCCGACGCGAAACTTTCGTGGGAAGAGACGGCCAGAGAGATGGTCGCCGCCCGCGAAGACTGGTCTGATTGGGACTGCACGCTCGCCGATGGTTTGGATGACGTTGTTTGGCAGCCAATCGTTACTTTGAAGAAAAGCCGCGCCAAAAAGTCTACAGGCAAGTGAAGCGCTCGGACGTTTATTGGTGTCGCCTTGAGCCAGTGAAAGGCAGCGAAATGGGAAAAACGCGACCCTGTGTGATCGTGAGCCTCGACAGCCTCAACGAAGTTCTTCCGACCGTCGTTGTGTGCCCGCTGACATCCATACAAAGACTGAAGTGGCGGACGCGGATTCCGATCACTTTTGAAGGGCGGCGCGCCGATGTTTGTGCGGAACAGATTCGCGTGATCAGCAAAGACCGTCTCGTCGACAGAATCGGAAAACTGCGTCTCGCGGACGCCAGCGCCCTCCGCGATTTGTTGGGCGAAATGTATGGCAGCACCTAGAGTCGGCGCAGTTGATCTTGTTTCCCACGAAAAATCCGCTCTCATTCCCGCGTGAACGAGTTTCTTGAGACAGCCGTTGAAGCCGCGCAAGCCGCAGGTGGACTTCTGCGCACCCACTTCGGACGGAAATTGGTCGTCGATGAAAATCACGCCCACGACATTAAATTGGAATTAGACAAGCGGAGCCAGACGCTCATCGAGTCGCTGGTTTTGGCGAGATTTCCCGACCACGCGATTTATGGCGAAGAGGGGGTTCGCGGCGATGCGGGCAGCGAATTTCAGTGGGTCATCGATCCGATTGATGGCACGGTCAATTTTTTCTATTCGATTCCGCATTTCGCCATTTCGATCGCGTTGCGCTGCGCGGGAAAAATCATCGTTGGCGTGATTTACGACCCGATGCGCGACGAGTTGTGGTCCGTGGCGGAAGGCGAGCCGGCGCTTCTCAACGGTCACCCCATTGCCGTCAGCGACCGCACGAGTCTCGGCGAGGCCATGGTCTCCGTCGGCGTCGCCAAATCCATCGACTCGATCAACCATGGACTCCCTCTCTTCGAACGAATGCTTCGCGGTGCTAAAAAATGCCGCATGATGGGCAGCGCGTCGCTCGACATTGCCTATGTCGCGTGCGGACGCCTTGACGCCTACATCGAAGGCACCATCAGCCTCTGGGACGTGGCGGCGGGGATTCTTTTGGTCGAAACGGCCGGCGGAAAAGTGGACATGAAACCCCACCCGGATCAGGCCGAAAAATACGCCATCGTCGCCAGCAGCGGGCGAATCGATTTGAGGCTCTCATGATTGCAACAGGAATCGGCTACGATGTTCACCGCCTCGTGAACGACCGCCCTCTCATTCTTGGCGGGGTTCGCATCGAGCACGATCTCGGTTTGGAAGGTCACTCCGACGCCGATGTGCTCTGTCACGCCATCGCCGACGCACTCCTCGGGGCAGCCGGCGAGCCCGACATCGGCCACATGTTTCCCAATACCGATCCGTCGATTCGCGGGATCAGCAGTCTGGAAATCCTCCGCCGCGTTCGCGCGAGGCTCACCGAACTTTCGGTCGCGATCCACAACGTCGATGCCATGGTCATTGCCGAAGAGCCTCGTATTTCGCCGCACCTCGGTACGATGAAAGAGAAGGTCGGCGAAGCTCTCGACCTCCCGCCGGGCCGGGTCGGGATCAAGGCGACGACAAACGAGACCATGGGCTTTCTCGGACGAGGTGAGGGGATCGCTGCAATGGCTTCGGCGTGTGTGGACCGAATGGAGTGAACGATGGCGTTGCGATTTTTTAATACACTCACCCGCCAGATCGAAGACTTTGTGCCGTTGGAGGCCGGGCGCGTGCGGATGTATACGTGCGGGCCGACCGTTTACAATTTTGCGCACATCGGGAACTTTCGCGCCTACGTGTTTGAGGACTTGCTCCAGCGGCATTTGGAGTTTCGCGGGCTCCGTGTCGAGCGCGTGATGAATCTCACGGATGTTGATGACAAGACGATTCGCGGATGCCGCGCGGCGGGCATTCCGTTGGCGGAATTCACCTTGCCGTTCAAAAAAGCATTCTTCGAAGATCTCGACTCCTTGCGCATCAAGCGAGCCGACCATTTTCCGGAAGCCACCGCCGCCGACCACATCGCGCGGATGATTTCGATGATTTCGACATTGATGGAAAAAGGCCACGCCTACCGCGCGGACGACGGATCGGTTTACTTCCGCATCCACTCCTTTCCATCCTATGGCCATCTCGCCCACATCGTGCTCGACGAGCTCAAACCCGGCGCACGCGTGAGCAGCGATGAATACGAAAAAGAAAACGTTGGCGATTTCGCGTTGTGGAAAGCCCACGACGAGGGCGATGGCGATGTGTGGTGGGAGAGTCCGTGGGGACGCGGACGCCCCGGCTGGCACATCGAATGCAGTGCGATGGCCACGGGGATTTTCGGGCCCCAGCTCGACATCCACTGCGGCGGCGAGGACAATATTTTTCCACACCATGAGGCTGAAATTGCGCAGACAGAATCAGTTACCGGCCTTCCGTTTGCGAAACTCTGGATGCATTGCAAACACCTTCAGGTCGAAGGCACAAAAATGGCGAAAAGTGCCGGAAACTTTTTTACCCTGCGCGACCTCGTCGAGGACAAAGGTTGGTCGGGGCGCGAAGTCCGCTACGCCCTCATTTCCGTCAAATACCGCGAGCCGCTCAACTTCACATTCGAAGGTCTCGGCGGAGCTCGTAGCGCCTTGCTCCGCATTGATGAGTGGACCGCGCGTCTACTCGAAACTGCGGCCGGTTCACCCGCCGGGGATCTGCCCGAAATCACCGCGCTCGAAGGCTTCGGCACAGCGCTCGACGACGATCTCAATATCTCCGCTGCGCTGGCGGCAGTCTTCGACGTGATTCGCGAAACCAACCGCCGTCTCGATGCCGGAAATCTCGCTTCCGCAGAGGCAGCCGCCCTTTTGCTTTGGCTCGCCGGCGTGCAATCGGTTTTGCATCTCGAGCCTGAAGCCGAAGCTGTTCCCGAGGTCGTCACCGAACTCCTTGCTCGCCGCGTCGCGGCTCGTGACGCGAAGGACTGGAAAGCCAGCGATGCGCTCCGTGACGAAATTGCCTCGCTGGGATGGACAGTGAAGGATACAAAAGAGGGCCAAAAGCTCATCCGAAAGAATTAACCCCGCGAGAAGCGCCATGTTCCCTCCTGCCCAATTTTTCGACCTCAACCGCACTGCCCATCGCGTCATTTTTGAGAACGTCGAAAATGTCTGGCAGGCACTCCCAAAAATCGCCCCCTACCTTCAGTTCCGCCTCAAGCCCGGCATCCACGGAACGCTGATCGGCAAACCCTTCGTGAGCAATGCCGTTTTCGTTGGCGAAGGCACAGTCATCGAGCAAGGCGCAATGATTAAAGGCCCCGCATGGATTGGCGAAAACTGCGAGATCCGCAGCGGATGTTACATTCGCGAAAACGTCATCATCGGCGATGGCGTTGTTGCCGGGAACTCCTGCGAATTTAAAAATTGCCTCATCTTTGACGAAGCGCAGGTTCCGCATTTTAACTACGTCGGCGACTCCATCCTTGGCTACAAAGCCCACCTCGGCGCAGGCGTCACCTTGTCAAACGTCAAACTCGACCGCACCGAAATCAAAGTCGCGAGCGGGGGAGACATCATTCCCACTGGGCTCAGAAAATTCGGTGCCATCGTCGGCGACCATGCCGAAATTGGGTGCCAGAGCGTCCTCAGTCCCGGATCGCTCATCGGCAAAAACGCCATCGTCTACCCCGGCAGCCAATGGCGTGGCTACCTTGCCGCCGACCACATCGCAAAGTTCCGCCAAGAGTTCTCGATCATCGAACGCAGGACGATTTAGAAGGTGCGATGGAAGGCGGCTCTCAAAAGTTGTTTTTAGGAATAGACGCAGGCTCAACAAAAACGCTGGCTTTGCTTGCAGATCAGAGTGGCAATGTCCTCGGTGAGGGCCGTGCGCCGACATGCAATCTCGCTGTCTGCGATTACGAAACTGCCGTTGGGAACCTCTCTGCTGCTCTGACCTCGGCGGCTCAAGCGGCGGGCTTGCCGCAGGGCGCAGAAATCGACGCCGTCTTCATCGGAGCGGCGGGTATCTCCTCGCCGGAAGAAGAAGTGGCGGTTTGCCAATTGATCGAAAGCACGGACGTGTTTCGCTTCCGAAAGATTCGTGCGGGGAACGACATTCTCCTCGTGCTCGCGGGAGGGTTGGGAGGCAAGCCCGGGATCGTTCTCATTTCCGGCACAGGCTCCAATTGCTTCGGGCGGCGCGCAGATGGGCAAACGGCCAGCGCTGGCGGGCTCGAATGGTTGATCGATGACCGCGGAAGCGGTTTCAAGATCGGGCTGGAGGGCATCGTTGCCGCCGTTCGCGCAGCGGATGGCCGGGGAGCGGCGACCAGTTTGCAAAATGCGATCTTTGATGCACTCGGCATTGAAGGTTTGCCCCAGATCATTTCCCGACTGCACGGGCGAGGAGGGAAGGGAGCACTCATCGCCAAAAGCGAAGTCGCTGCGTTGGCTCCTCTCGTGATTGAAAAAGCCGGGCAAGGCGATCAGGTGGCTGCAACAATCCTTCAGACCGAAGTCGTGGAGCTCCGCGTGATACTTGCGACGGTGGCCAAAAAACTAGATATGACCGACGCTCCTTTTCATTGGACGGTGGCAGGAAGCGTCGGCAATTGCCCGGCGATTCTCACCATGCTCCGCCAGGATGTCGCCGCCGAACTCCCTTCGGCGGTCTATTTGCCGCAACAGTTGCCGCCTGAGCGCGGCGCGATCTTACTTGCTGCGGAAATCGCGGGTCTCAGCGATCTCGAGAACCTTAAAAACACCTTAGCGAATTCATGAAAAACTACCTTACGCCC
>JBBRHN010000148.1:0-6388 GCA_038222685.1 Chthoniobacterales bacterium
GAGTTTTCCGCTCTTGGCAGCCATTTCGATAGTGGTGGAGAGATTGCTCATCGTGGGTCGACGCTAGCAATCAAGCCCCGAGTTGTCCATTGCGTCCACAGAGCAAAAGACCAGACTTGCGACGAAGGGACGGACGGGGTAAAAAACAGAAATCACGTCCTCATAGCTCAAGTGGATAGAGCAGGGCTCTCCTAAAGCTCAGATGGTGGTTCGACTCCACCTGGGGACAGAAAACACGGAATTGATAACCACGGGCGGGACGCCGCAGGCAGGCGCGAGTCAACTAGCGCAATTCGACTGCCTGTGCGGTAGCGCACATTCTCAGAGCGAACCCCAAATCGTAGAGCGTGAAGTGGAGCACCGGGATAATCGCCTTGGCTCCACTTATTTCGGAAAGCGGAATCAAAAGCGTCCTTAGTCAGCAAGGAACATCCGCCCCGCAATGCAAGACGTGGAGAGTCACTTCTGCCGGGCAGAAAAGTCTCGCTGGCACGCTGCAGGCACCGGTGCCGCGCGAGGTGTAGCCTTGCATTATTCCGGAGCGCCATGCGCCGGATGTCAGCGCTCGCGGAGCGGCGGAGTTTCTGACGAGGGGGAATCCGCCGGGCAGGCAAAGTTGACCGCCGTGAGTGTGTCCGGCAAGCATCAGGCTGTAGCCTGCGATTTCGGCTTCGTGCCAAACGTCTGGTGCGTGTGAGAGGAGAATCGCAACCTCGTTCGCTGGCACGGCGCGGCGAGCTCGAGCAAGGTCGTGGGTTCCGAAAAACCTCGGATCATCGACACCGCAGAACCACAACCTTTTACTCTCGCGCTCGATGACTGAATTTTCGTTTAGCAGAATCGGTAATCCGGCCTCCTCAAACACAGGAACAATCGTTAGAAAATCGTGGTTGCCGAGAATGCCGAACTTTGGGCCGCTGAGTCGACGGATCAAACGCGTCATCAAACATGTCGAGAGCTCCAGATCCATCACGCGGCAATCCTGGTAATCCCCGGTGAGCACCACCGCATCGTAACTCAAGCCGATGATCCGGGATTCCACGGCGTCCATCAACCCAGGATCCAAATCGCAATGCAAGTCACTGATCTGAAGAATGCGAAAGCCCTCGAACGGGGCCGGGAGTCCGTCGAGAGTGACATGATTTTCCACGACGCGAACGTCGCGAAACTCGCGTCGCGCACGCGCCCAAAGTCCGGTGGCCTTGAGAAGAAACGCCAGGCAGGACTCAAACGAGAACCTCCCAAGTTCCTTTGAGCGGAGCGTTTTCCGGTTCCATACCCGGTTCTCGCGAGCCAAGCGTTTAACGAATGATTCAGCACCTAGGCGGCGTGCGAGAACAGCGGAATCCTCGGTCGAAAGCATTGGTTTTTGAACCATCTGAGCGACATCATGGCAAATCCTTGCTTGCACGAGCAGGAAAAACCTCTTCTGTCAGAGCCATGGAAGCATTTTTCGAACGCCCTCAGAAACCTGCCCGGGCATGGGCGCGTTGGCTGACGGTGTTTGCGCTCGCGGTGCTTTACTCTCTCGCGTGCTGGTTTGCATTTTCAACGACGGCTGGAAATTGGGGGCTTGTGTGGAACTACCGTGTGACATTCCTGAACGGCTGGTTGCTCACGATTGGCGTTTCGGCGGCAGCACTTGTTTTGAGCACGCTCATCGGCGTGCTCGCTGCCATCGCCCGGCGGTCGTCGTTTCTTCCTCTGCGCTACTCCGCCGCTTTTTATATTGAGACCATTCGCGGCTTGCCGCTGATTGTCCTTGTTTTGGCGGGGTTCTATGGCGTTGCGAATGCGCTCCACTGGGACGACCGCATCTCGGCCGGCATCGTCATTCTTTCTCTCTTCAGCGGTGCCTATATTTCCGAAATCATCCGCGCTGGAGTCGAGAGCATTGGCCGCACGCAGTGGGATTCCGCCCGTGCGATCGGGCTGACGACGGTGCAAACTTATCGGTTCGTGGTCTTTCCTCAGGTGTTGCGTCAGTCGCTGCCGCCCTTGGCCGGTCAGTTCTCGTCAATCATCAAGGACTCGTCGCTGCTCTCGATCATTGGCATTACGGAACTAACGTTTTCAGCTCAGCAAATTGCATCGGCGACTTACAGCACGCTGGCGTGTTATCTTCCACTGGGCATTTGCTATCTTCTCCTCACCGTTCCGATTTCGCTTTGGACAAAGTGGCTGGAGAAACGTGTTCGCTTTGAAAGTTAACTAATGAGAATCGAACTCCATAACTTGTCGAAATCATTTGGGACAACACATGTCCTCGTCGGTGTGAATCTCGACATCACGTTCGACCATACGCTGGCACTCGTCGGCCCGTCGGGCGGAGGGAAATCCACTTTGCTGCGACTGCTGGCGGGACTCGATGTGCCAGACTCCGGTTCGATTCGAGTGGACGGTGTCGAAATCGGCTCGTCGGAATCCGCACTCCGCATCTACCGCCGTGAGATTGGTGTTGTCTTTCAAGCCTACAATCTGTTCCCGCACCTCACGGCTCTGCAAAATGTGATTCTTCCGCTGATTCATGTTCACGGTCTCGCGTCGGAACAGGCAGAGACTCGCGCTCGTGCGGTGCTGAATCGGTTTCAACTCTCGGATCACTCCGGCAAGCAACCCGGACAACTCAGCGGTGGCCAGCGCCAGCGGGTCGCGATTGCAAGGGCGCTGGCGATCGATCCCAAGTTTCTGTTGCTCGATGAACCGACGTCGGCGTTGGATCCGGAGATGACGGCCGAAGTGCTCGATGTGATCGCGGAACTGCGCGAGTCTGGCAAGCCGCTCGTGCTCGTCACGCATGAGATGGGCTTCGCCCGACACACGGCGGATCTCGTGGCGTTTGTGGCGGGCGGGAAGATTCCGGAACACGGCCCGGGAGAGGCGTTTTTTGAGAGTCCCAGCTCGCCGGAAGTGCGGCGGTTTCTTGAGAAGATTCTTAAATACTAAACAAAGAGCCGGGGCGTTGTTTTTTCGGCGTTGGACTCAAGGAGTGGAAGGTCGCCGCGGGCGCTGCGTTCTTCGAGGTTGCCGAGGCTTTGGCGGACGAGTTCGCCCATGCTGAGACAGGATTCAAAGCGTTTGTCGTTGTAATGGGTGGCGAGTTCGCGCGCGAGTTGTGCGGTTTTTGCGGGGGTTGAGAGTTGTTCGAGAATCATCGCGTCGAGCAACATGCGAAGGCGGTCGGCGGCAAGGTGCATGCGGCGGAGGACGAGCGATTGCTCCTCGCGTTGATACTGCCGGGCGGTCTGGACGTGAAGGTGTTTCATGCAATAGAGCACGAGTTCGCGGTTATCCCTGAAGAATTGCGGCAAATAGAAGTTTTTGCGTTCGTTGTGGGACTGTTGATCGAAGTCCATTGCGCGAATGCGAATCTGCACTTCCTCGACATCGGGCGTCATGTCCATGACGAAGTTGCAGGCGCGCATGTCGCCGAGAAGCCGGACGAAACAACGTTCGTTAAATTTCACTAACTCTTTGGCGAGGCGAACGATTTTCACTTGCGGATTGTGGAGCCACTCTTTGACAAAGAGATCGCCGGGGATGCCGGCGACATGCTCTTCAATAAGCGTCGTGCCGCACGTGAGGTAGTGCATGCGATACGGGGAGAGGAGATGTTCGAGCTCGAGTCCGTAAATGCGCGATGAGTCCCCGCGCTTGATGTAAAAATAATCCTGGTTGTCGTTGTAAGAATTGACAATGCGAATGCGGAACGGCTGCGTGTTTCCAAATGAGCAATAGTCCACACGATCCACGTAGAGGTGATCGAGCGCTGAACGATCTCCTCCGCTCTTTAGCAAAGCATAGATTTCCTTGAGTGCGGCGTGGATGCGAGGGGTTTCGAACGAGTGATATGCGACGGTTTGCCAGAGTGTGTCTTTGCCGTGTTTATCGATGAGCGGCGCGCTGACGTGGAAATAAAATAAATCCATGTAAGCGAGGGGGAGGGGAGTCTCGCGTCCGTAGTGCGTGAGATAACGCCGCAGACTCGGCTGGATCGGGTAAATCTCCTTTTTAAGAATTGTGGGCATGGCGGAGATTTAACTCGCGCGATCGAGGAGTTTGAGGGCCAGAGCGCGAAGCATTGTGCCCCGCCGGCCAAGCGGGGCGAGGGCGTCGAGGGATTTTTTCGTCAGCCGGGCCGCCTCTTTGCGTGAGCGGTCGAGGCCGAGCAAGCCGGGATAGGTCGTCTTGCCCGATTTGGCATCTTTTCCCGCACTTTTCCCGAGCTGTTCGCTGGTTTGAGTGACATCGAGAACATCATCCACAACCTGAAATGCGAGTCCGAGGTTTTCACCAAAGGCCGATAGCGCCTCGATTTGGCGGGGGGTCGCGTTGGCCGACATCGCACCCAGTCGCAAGCTGGCGACAATCATTGCCGCCGTTTTGCCGCGGTGGATAAAACGCAATTGCGCGAGTGTCGAAGTGCGGTTCTCACCCTCGAGATCCGCAACTTGGCCGCCCACCAACAGGCGGCTTCCCGCGGCACGTGCGAGTTCCGCAAAAAATGCGGCATGACGATGACGGAGAGTCTCGCGAGTGCGTCCGAGAAGTTCAAAAGCCGAGGTGAGGAGGGCGTCGCCCGCGAGGACGGCTATCCCTTCACCGAAAACTTTGTGCGAAGTGGGCCGCCCCCGGCGGAGATCGTCGTCATCCATGCAGGGAAGGTCGTCGTGGATGAGCGAATACGTGTGAACACACTCGACTGCGCATGCCGACGGCAAGGCATTTTCGATAGTTCCCCGGCACGCCTCCGCGGCGGCCAGACAAAGCACAGGACGCATCCGTTTGCCACCGGCAAAGATGCTGTAGCGCATTGCACGGTGGATGGTCGATGGCCGCTCGGACGCTCGCGGAAGCCATCGATCGAGGGCTTCATCCACCGCAGCCGAAAACGAAACGATGAGCGAATCGAACTCCATGCCTAGCCTGCCTTGTCCGCTCCGATGGCTTTGCCGAGTGCTTGCGCGATGAGGTCGGCGTGTCGGTCGATGAGGGCCTGGTCGCGGCCTTCGATAAGGAGGCGCACTTTTGGTTCTGTGCCTGAGTAGCGTAGGAGGACGCGACCTTTTCCCTGAAGGCTGGATTCGGCTTCGGTGAGGAGCGAAGCGATGCCCGGGATAGATTCGATAGGAGGCTTCTCTCGCACACGAAGATTACGCTGGGCCTGGGGATACTTTTTAAGAACGCGTTTGAGCTCGCTCAGAGGTTTGCCGGTCTCGATCATCACGCTGAGAATCTGCAGCGCGCTGACGATTCCGTCGCCGGTTGTGGCAAAGTCGCGGAAGATCATGTGTCCGCTTTGCTCTCCGCCGACATTAAATCCTTCGCGGAGCATCGCCTCGATGACGTAGCGGTCACCAACTTTGGTGCGGAGCACTTTGCCGCCGTGGGACTCGAGTGTTTCGTCGAGCCCGAAATTACTCATGATAGTCGAGACCAGCGTATTACCCGCGAGACGCCCGCTCTTTAAAAAACTGACAGCAGCAATGGCCATAATCTCATCACCGTCCACGAGTTCGCCATTTTCGTCGCAGAGCAAAACGCGATCCGCATCGCCGTCGTGGGTGATCCCGATGTGGGCGTGCGTTTCTTTGACGAATCGTTGAATTTGTTCGGGATGCGTGCTCCCGCAATTCGCATTGATGTTCGTCCCGTTTGGCTGGTTGTGGAAGACTACGACATCGGCGCCGAGCTCGCGAAGGATACAGGGGGTCGATTTGTAAGCGGCTCCATTGGCGCAATCCACAGCGATGCGAAGCGATTCGAGCGAGCGTCCGCGAGGAAAGCTTTGCTTAGCGAATTCCACGTAACGTCCGAGAGCGTCGTCGATGCGCATCGCCTTGCCGATCTTCGTGGCGGTCGGGCGGATGTTTTCGATTTCGCCGCTAAAAACCAGTCCCTCGATGCGGGCTTCGATTTCGTCATCGAGTTTAAATCCATCGTGCCGGAAAAACTTGATGCCATTGTCTTCGTAGGGATTGTGAGAGGCGGAGAGGACGATGCCGGCATCGGCGCGGAGCGAGCGCGTGATGTAGGCTACTCCGGGCGTCGGAAGCGGGCCGATGATGAGCACATCGACTCCGAGCGAGGTAATGCCGGCGACCATGGCGTTCTCCAGCATGTAGCCCGAGAGGCGCGTGTCTTTGCCGAGGACGATTTTTCGGCGCCCCCCGGGCGAATGCGAAACTCCGCCATTCGTGCCGAAGACGTGCGCGGCCGCGCGCCCCAGCTTGAGCGCGGTCTCGGCAGTGACGGGTTCGATATTGGCGACGCCGCGGATTCCGTCAGTGCCGAAAAGTTTACGCTGCGGGTGATTGCTCATTTGTTGGGAGTAGGAACCGAAAAGAAACGGGACGGTTCTGGCTCGCGGTCCCGGGCAAACTCAAAC
>JBBRHN010000149.1:0-6364 GCA_038222685.1 Chthoniobacterales bacterium
GCTGGATGTAAACGGCGCAAAGGAGCGTAAAGACGGTGGCCTGCAAGACCCCGACAAGGAGCTCGAGGAAGTAGAATGGCACGGGAAGGATGATGGACGAAAGGTAGGCGATCCAATCCGGGAGGTTGAGCGTTTTGCCCAACGAGATCATCGTCACGAGAAGGTTCTCGCCGGCAAAGATATTGCCGAAGAGTCGCAGGGAGAGCGAGACCGGACGGAAGCCCATGGAGATGACTTCAATGACGCCGACGAAAAGAAAAATCGGGACGAGGACGAAGAGCATGGGGCCTTTGACACCCCCTTTAACGCCGAAGATATGGACAAAGAAATTTTTGAGACCGACGTCGGAGAGCGACCAGTAGAGCCAGAGTACCATGAACAAAACAGCCATGGCGAGGGTCATGTTCATGTCGGCGGTTGTTGGGCGGAGGAGAGGCGTATCGACGTGGGCGTGGCTGAGGAAGGGGCCTGGCGCGTGGTCGCTCCATCCGATGGAGCCGACGCCGGGCAGGAGAGCGAACCAGTTTGAAACGAGGATGAAGACAAAAAGCGTGGCGAGGAACGCAAACGTGCGGGCGATCATGTGTTTGCCGACGATGCCTTCGAGCATGTCGTAGAGGACCTGCACGATGGCCTCAAAGGCGTTTTGTTTGCGGTCGGGAATGAGCGACATCGTCGCCGTGGCGCGCCGACAAATCCAAATCACAAAAATCGCCACCAAGGCACTCACGAAAATGGAGTTCGTCAGGCTATCGGCGAGCGGTATGCTCACTCCGTCTTTGAAGAGGCTCGGCGCATCGAGCGTGAGACCGGCGGCGATAGGTAGATGTGACAACATTATGAAAAATCTTTGCGACGCGCGTCGCAGGCGATTCGTCGTCAACGGGGAGAGGACGAGCGAATGGCCGCAACCGTTCGGGAAGCGTTGACAATTATCACAGGTGAGCAGGCTGGCAACCGAAAATCGGAAAAAAAACTTCATTGGCCGGGGAAGTTCCCGGGCAGGGGGAAGGAATGGGTTGACCCACCGGTGGTGCAGTGACATCGTCAGGATTGGTGAAAAAAAAATTCGAGATCGAGTTGAAGCGCCTGAAGCGCGAACCGGGGCTCGACGAGCACGAGCGGATTCTGTTGGCAAGGAGTCTGAGCGCGACGCCGCAGGAGCGTTGGGACGCGCACGAAAATTTTCTCCGCTCGCTCGGCTTGTTCGAGCATTGGAAGCGGAAGGAATTCGGGTTCAAATAGCGGGGATGTCGGCGGCGATCCTGCAAGGGGTGCCCGCGACGACTCTCGACACCGACCTATGGGTGGAACTTCCGGCGCGCCAGTATGTTCGTGTGCTAGCGGTCGTTCAGAAGCTCGGAGGAGCCATTTTGGCGAGGACGGTCGTTGCGCTCAAAGACGACAGTTTGGTGAATTTTCTGTATCGAATTGATGGGATCGGATCATTTGGAGAGGAGTTCGAACTGGCCAAAGAGGTGAGTCTCGGCGGGTGCCGGGTCAGGGTTTTGCCGATCGAGAGAATTATCGCGTCGAAGAGGCATGTGGGCCGCCCCAAAGACATCGCCCACCTGCCGCTTTTGGAGCAGGTCTTAGCTCTGCTTTCGAAACGCGGCGGGGGTTCGCGGACAGCAAAGCGTGGAGGCGGGTGAGCGCGTGCGTTGAGCGAAACTTGCGCGCGTGGCTGTGGCGTGAAATACTCTTTGAGTTATGTCAAAAGAATTGGTTCCAGGTGATGCCGCTCCGGATTTTTCGGCGATGGCGGTGGGCGGCGAATACTCGGACGGGAAGGTGGTGACGCTGGCGGACTTCGCCGGAAAGACACTCGTTCTATATTTTTATCCGAAAGATGACACGCCCGGTTGCACGACGCAGGCTTGTGCACTGAGGGATCGTTACGAGAAGTTTATTTCGGAAGGCGCGGCGGTTTTTGGTGTGAGCATCGATTCCCCCGCGAGCCACAAGAAATTCATCGAGAAGTATGGGTTGCCGTTTCCGCTTCTGAGTGACGAAGGCAAGGCGATGGTCGAGGCGTATGGGGTTTGGATTGAGAAAAGCATGTATGGGAAGAACTACTTGGGGACGGAGCGCTCGACTTTCGTGATTCGCCCGAACGGCACGATCAAAGCGGTTTTTCGAAAAGTGAAACCTGAGGAGCATGTGGAAACTGTGCTCAACGATCTCGCGCATTTTGAACCGTGACCAACTGCTGACGGTTTATGACCGGCTGACGGGGCTGGTCGCAAGGCTTCCAGGCGGTTTGCAAAAGCCGATTCTGAACGAGCTCATGCCGATTCGGCAGCTTTTTTTGGAGCAGCGTCCGGCGCGGGTGTTGTTTGTCGGGCGGGGTGTGCGGACGGCGGAGGAGATTCTTGGTTCGATGGGCGCGCAGAATCTCCAGACGGGTGAGTGCGATAACGGGTGGCGTTCGCTTTTTGTGGCCGGGCTCGGGGGGATCCAGATTCTCGATGGGCGCGAGGGGATTTCCGACGAATTGGCGGATGCGGGGCTGCGGCGATTCGAGCCGGATGTTGTTTTATTTTTTGCTGAGGAGGAGCCGGGAGATACTGCATGGAAGCAAGCGGTCGGACGTGTGATGCGCACGGGAGCACCGGTGATCGGGTTGGCTTCTCAGGGCGGAGCGTTTCGTTTGCAGGCGCGGCTTGCGTCCGAGATTGGCTTGGCGAAACGGGTGCCAAAGGTGCTCGACATCGCGGACCCGTATTGCGACGAGGCGATTTGCGCCGCGCTGCCGTTGCCCGCGCAGTTGGAGTTTGCTCGGCTGACGGGGGCACGGCGCGCTCAGGCGCACATCGCGGGTTCTTTGCTCAAATCGTTCAGCGCGGTGTGCGGTGTGATCGCGGTGCAGCCGATTCCGTTGGCGGACATGCCGATTCTGACGACGTTGCAGACGTTGATGGTGGGTATGATTATCCACACGACGGGGCGTCCGTTCAGCGCGCGGCTGCTGGCGGAGTTTTTGGGTGCGCTTGGTTTCAATATCGGCGCGGGACTTGTGCTGCGGGAGGGAGCGAGGGCGCTGGTGCGCTTCGTTCCGATTTGGGGCAACGCGGTCTCGGGATTTGTGGCCGGTGCTGGAACGTATGCGATTGGCAAAGCGGCGATCGCTTATTTCATCGAAGACACGCCAATTCAGGAAACGCGTAAGATTTTCAAGCGTCTCGTTCCGCGTTTCGGTAAACGAGTCAAACCGCCGGAACTGCCGCCGATTCCCTGAGAGGTCGTGCGGCTGGGAGCCTATTTTCGATCCCCGATTTCCGCGAACTCGCTTTCGCTTGTGGTGAAGTCAGGATAGGCTGCGCCTGAGTGTTCAGTGAAGTCGAGGCCGAGGTCCTGTTCTTCATCGCTGGCGCGGAGGCCGACAAGTTTGTCGATGATTGTGAATGAGACGAAAGACAAGAGGAAGGCAAAGCCCGTGATTGAGACAATGCCCAGAGCCTGAATGCCGAGCTTCTCTGGAGAAAAACCGTTCTCGTTGAAGAGGGCAACAGCGAGAACGCCCCAAAATCCGCAAAAGAGGTGGACGGGCACGGCGCCGACGGCATCGTCGATGCGGAGGCGTTCGAGGAGCGCTGTGGCCAGAGTGGCGATGATGCCGGCGATGATGCCGATGACAACGGCGGAGGCTGGCGTGACGATATGGCAGTTGGCGGTGATGCCGACGAGTCCGCCGAGAGCGCCATTGAGAGTGAGGCTGAGGTCCGGTTTGCCCTGCGTAATCCAGACACAGATCATGGCTGTTATGGCGCCCGCTGAAGGAGCGAGTGTCGTGTTGACGGCGATGCGACCGATGCTGGCGTCTCCGACGAGGGTTGATCCCGCATTGAATCCATACCAACCAAACCAGAGGATGAATGTGCCGAGAGCGGCTAGGGGGAGATTGTGACCGGAAACGAGATTAGGCGTTCCGTCTTTGCGGAAGCGTCCGCGACGGGCACCGACCACCAGAATTCCTGCGAGAGCGGCGGCTCCGCCTATGCCGTGAACGACGCTTGAGCCAGCGAAATCGACGTAGCCGAGAGCCTCGAGCCAGCCCTTGTCGCCACCGTAGCCGAAGCCCGCTCCGAAGCTGCCCCAAGCCCAGTGACCGGCGATGGGATAGATGAGGCCGGTCATCAACACCGTGAAAATGAGATAACCGACGAACTTCGTGCGCTCGGCCATCGCACCAGAGATAATCGTCGCCGCGGTGCCTGCAAAGACGGCTTGAAAAAGCCAGAATGCCCAGAAAGCATCGGTGCCCGGACGGTCGGAGAGCCAGAACGGGCCCCAACCGATCCATCCGGCTTGGCCCGCCCCGAACATCAGAGCAAAGCCAAGGAACAAAAAGGTGATTGCCCCGACGCCGAAGTCGAGGAAGTTTTTCATGCAGATGTTGATGGCGTTTTTTGCGCGGGTTAGGCCGAGCTCGAGCAAGCAGAATCCGGCCTGCATGAAGAACACGAGAGCGGCGGCGATCACGATCCAGACGACATTGAGGTCAAGTTTGAGTGTCGGGGCTGCGGCTGGCTCCGCTGCGTCGGAAGGCGCGGAGACGAGCTTTTCCATTGCGGCGATGCGCGCTTCGAGGGCGGTGTAGTCCGGGCTGCTCGTCGGCGACGTGTCGGTGGCGGAATCGATCTTTGAGACGCGATCGAGAATTTCGCGCGTGTTTTGCAGGATGAGCTTTTGGCTTTTCTCGGATGACTCGATGAATCCTTTCAGGTCGGGAGAGTTCGCGGCGTCTTGGGCGGAAGCGATGCTGGTGAGAACGAGACTGGCGGCGAGGATGGCAGGCAGAAGTTTCATGAGTTATTTGATAGCGTTGAGAAATTCGGAGGCGAGGGCGTCGCGTTTGCTGCGGTTGCCGATGAAGTCGATGACGGCAAGGCCCATTTCGCGGGCTCGCTCTGGACGAAGAGCGACGCCATTGGCACCCTGGCGCTGAAGTTCGCGGGCGATGAGCTTGGAGGTCTGTGCGGAACCCATCACGCGGCTGAGGAGCGCTGTCAGGAGTTGCTCTAGTTCCGCGACGGGTATCCCTGGCGTCTCGGCGACAGCGGGGATTGAGGGCACGAGGGGAGTGATTACACTGGCCGGCGGGAGTTTGGGGGCGGGCTGCATTTTTTCCACGACGATATCGACGCCCATGAGCAAATGAGCGGCGCGGCTGGCGATCATGGTTGTGTCTGTATTTGGCTGAAGAAGGATGCTCAAGCTGTTGCGGTCGCGGGCAAGCACGAGAACCCAGAATTTTTCAAAGCCCAGACAGATGTGCCAAACGGTGCGTCCAACACCAGTGTAGCTGAGAAGGAGGTGATCAACGCGGGAAGCGAAGCGATCAACACGGTCGTCGGAAAACGGCAGGTCGTGGGCGAGGACAGTGCTTCCGGATTGCACGCAGCAGCCAGAGACGCCGGGTTGCGAATAAAGCTCCGCGAGGATCGAGTTGCTTCCTCCGAGGAGTTGGGAAGCGGCAGTGTTTGAAGAGGGAGTCATGGGAGGGCGCTGAGAATCTGCTCGATGCCGCGGTGCGTTTTTGTGAGGACGATGTCCTGCGAGCTGTCGGGATTGTAGCGGAATGAGGTCTGGCGGCCTGGTTCGGTGACCGAGGCGAAGAGGGGCTTGCCAAGAGCGAGGAGGTCGGAAAACTCGTTGGAGTAATCGAGGACGTAGTCGGACTCGAAAATCATGATGCGGGCTTCCTCCTGATTGTCTTTGTGAAAGACGCAATCGGGTGCCTTCTCGATCTCTTTCTGAGAATCGAGATGAATCAGCACTTCGCTAACTTCGTCGAGGAGACTTCCACCCATGAAGGGCTGCAAAGCAAACGGCGTGCCAAGTTCCGCAGGATGGAACGGAAAGACTCGTGGGTGGGTCAGCCGTCGAGTGGCGAGGTTGCCCAACGGGGGCTATTGACAAAGGCGGCTAGGGCGTGGTTGCGGGGATGGGAGAGGGTTGGATCTTTTTCAAAAATAGCCATGGCGACGTGGCGGGCCTCGGTCATTAATTCGCCGTCGCGCAAGAGATCGCCGAGCTGAAGCGGGGGAAGCCCGGTCTGCGCGGTGCCGAGCAAATCTCCCGGTCCGCGGAGTTGCAGATCGGCTTCGGCGATTTCGAATCCGTCGGATGTTTTTTCGAGAACGGCCAATTTCTGAGCGGCGGACGGCGAGGGGTCGTCATCGAGAAGGATGCAGTAGGATTTAGAGGTGCCGCGACCGATGCGACCGCGGAGTTGATGAGTTTGGGAAAGGCCGAAACGTCCGGCGTTTTCGATAAGCATGATTGTGGCGTTGGGCACATCGACGCCGACTTCGATGACGGTTGTGGCAACGAGAGCGTCGATTTTTCCATCGCGAAAATC
>JBBRHN010000150.1:0-6280 GCA_038222685.1 Chthoniobacterales bacterium
GGATAATATCTCGTTCGGCCCGGCGTTTGTCGAGGCGGCTTTCCGGCATACGAAACTTCCGCTCGACGTTCACCTCATGATCAAAAATCCCGATCACTACGTTCCGAGATTTGCCCCATTCGCTTCCTTAATCACGTCTCATGTTGAAGCTGATCACGACATGGAAAAAACGCTGGCCGCCGTGCGCGCTGCGGGCCTCCTCGCCGGTCTGGCAATCAGCCCGCCTACATCGATTCATGACGTTCTCCCGTTTCTCGGAAAATTCGATCTCCTGCTCGTAATGACGGTCAACCCTGGGTTCGGCGGCCAGCCGTTCATGCCCGAAACACTAGAGAAAGTCGCTCAAGCCGCATGTTGGCGCGAAGAGCGCGGGTTGGATTTTCACATCGAAGTCGATGGAGGCATCACGATTGCGACGGCGGCAGCCTCACTGCGCGCCGGAGCCAATGTCCTCGTCGCCGGCACGTCGGTCTTCAAGGCCGCCGACATCGCCGCCGAGATTCACGGGCTCCGGCGCGCGGCTGGTTGAGGAAACACGGTGCTTGAGAGGCTGTCTTGGGGAATGCCAGCGATTTGACTTTCGGCTATCTGAAACAACCGAACCGGAATTTGATCGAAATGCCCGGGTATCTTCGACGCATCAAATCCATCGAGTTTCCCGGGGAGGGTAAACGCACAGACCATCACAAACGCTCCGCCAAGGAGAGCCCCGGATAAGGCCCCCAGTATTGCCCCCAACACTTGGTCGGTTGGATTCGGCAAGACGGATTGATAAAACGTTCCCCGGAGGTTCACAGCGAGAGCAGCAAGGAATCCGAATGCGAGGAAAATGATCCCAAATATTAAGGCCGCGACGATCTGCGGATCGAACGGTGCATGATTCTTGACGAGTTCCGTCGTCGCGTGCCAGTAGCGCATGGCAGCGAGGAGCCCAAAGAGGTAAACCAGCGTGTAGCGAATTTCACGCGTCGCACCCGAGTTCCAGCCCACCCACATGCGGAGCACGATGGGAAGAACTCCGAGCACCAGGATGATAAGTTCGGTCGGCATGGTGCGTTAGACGGCTTGCAAAACCTCTTCGACTGTGGTGATGCCGAGCAGGCATTTCTCGGCCCCGTCGTAATGATAACTTCGAAATCCCTGCGTGGTTGCGAGGGTGGCCAACTCGGCCTCGTTCATTCCCTCGCTTATGGATTTGCGGAGATCTTCGTTGATGACCAACAGCTCAAAAAGTCCAGTTCGCCCGCTGAAGCCGGTATTGAGACAGTGCTCACAAGCGCCGGGCTTGTAGAGAATGGTTCCGGATTCGAAGCTAAAACCGAGGCTGTCGAGTTCGTCGCCAACCGCCTCGTAAGTTTGCCGGCAATGCGGGCAGAGCACACGCACCAATCGCTGCGCAATAATCATAAGTAATGCCGAGGCGACCTGATAGCGCTCGATGCCCATGTCTTGCAGACGCGAGATTGTTCCCACGGCATCCTTTGTATGGAGCGAGCTCAGTACGAGATGCCCTGTGAGCGCGGCGCGCAGCGTGACCTCCGTGGCTTCTTTGTCGCGCATCTCGCCGACCAGAATCACATCGGGATCCTGACGCAGGATGGAGCGCAAGCCGCTCTCATAAGTGACGCCTGCTCTGGGATTCACGGCGATCTGAGTGGCTCCGGGGAGTTCGTATTCCGCCGGATCTTCGATCGTCATGATGTTCATGCGCGTGGCATCGAGTTCGCGGAGCGCGGCATAAAGCGTGGACGTTTTGCCGGAGCCGGTGGGCCCGGTGGCAAGGATCATTCCGTTGCGGGAGCGAATCACACTTTGAAATGTAGCGAGCATGTCTTCGGACATGCCAAGCGAGGTGAGATCGAGAATGCCACGTGCGTGGTCGAGCACACGGATGACGAGCTTTTCGCCGTGAATGGAATTTGCGGTCGCTAATCGAAAATCCACATCACGACCCGAAAGATGCGCGCGGAAGCGCCCGTCCTGCGCTTTGCGTTTCTCTGCAATATCGATTTCTGCCAGCGACTTGAGCGAAGTGACGAGGCGAAGTCCATCGGATAACGAATACGACATGCGCTCGTGCATGAGGCCGTCGAGTCGAAAGCGGACACGATAGTCCTCGGACGTTGGTTCGATATGGATATCGCTCGCTTTTTCAAGCAACGCCTCTTCCAACATTTCGCTCGCCGTCGCGAGACCCGACGCGGCGTCGCCGGAGTCTTTGACTTTGACGGACTTTCTCTCGCTGTCTAGGAACTCGAACCCTTTCCGTGTTTTGCCTTTGCCAGCCAGATAAGCGGCGGGATCTGCGGGCCGAAGCATCCATGGCGATTTTGAAGGAGGCCCGCTCGACGACGGAACATCAGGGGAAAGCGCGCGCTTGCGATGAAAACCATCCCCGAAAAATGCCGCTAGCCAGTAGATCGCGGCACCCAATCCCGGCAAAGCCAAGGCGAGCAGACTCCAAAATCGCGGATCGCCCTCGCGCGCAAAAAGATCGCGCTGAACCCATTGTAGGCTACGCATCCAGATTCCGCTGAGGACAAGTAACCCGAGCAAGAGAAGTTCAACACTCCAGCGGTGCTCGCGAGGTATTTGCGCGGGTTCCGGCGGCGGAATTCGCTCTTCGACTCGCAGAGCCGGCGTCGCGGCAGGCTCCAACGGAGCCGGTTCGGGAACGGGATCGGAAACTAAAGGCGTCGTGACAACCGGAACTGGGGAGGGCGTGACTGTTTGCGGTGCTACGGCGGGCGTGGAAGTGGGCAGCGGCGTTTCGACCGTGGAGCGGAGAGGACGCCCGTCGATTGATCTGATCGACTGCTTGGGAAAACGAACCAGTCCCTCGGGCATCATGATAGCAATGTGGGTCGTGGTTTCGGACGCCACGGTGACCCCGCGCGCGACTTGGCCATTTTCAAACACAACATCAGCCGCCGAGGCAGGGTAGAGCAATCCGATGGCAAGGATGAGCGGCAACCAACGCTTTTGAGCACTCAAGGGCACGCGCTGCGTATACAAGACGCGCCCGACCACGTCAATAAATCCGGGAATGCGGAGAGAGCGACGGCCCCAGCTTGTCGGGGGAGTTAAGTCACTTTCCGCGCGGGGGTTGCCTTGGGAGTTGCCTTGGGAGTTGCCTTGGGAGTTGCCTTGGGGGTTGCCTTGGGAGTTGGCGAGGGTGCCGGTTTCGTCACAGGCGAGGCGGAGAGTTTTGGCTTAGGTTTCGGCGTGCTGCTAATATTAGGTTTTTTGAGAACGGGGATTTCGCGGAGGGCTGCTATGCGGACTTTGGCGAGGCCGCGGTCGTAGGTACCAAGTTTTTTTGCGGCAACGACGCTGAGATCGATGATGCGGCCTTTTATGTAGGGACCGCGGTTGTTGATGCGGACAATGATGGTGTTTTTGGTTTTGATGTCGGTGACGCGAACCATCGTGTTGAAGGGGAGTTTTTTGTGGGCGGCGGTGAAGTCGGCGGCTTTGTAGCGTTCGCCATTGGCGGTGAGGCGTCCGATCCAGCGCCCGCCATACCACGAGGCGATGCCCTCCTGCGTGAATGTGGGTGCGGCTTCGTAGATCGGGCCGGCGGGTTGGTAGGGGGTGACAATAATGTTGCGGGTCGCACATCCGGCGAGCAGGAGGGCGAGGAGACAGGAGAGAAAAGGCTTCATGATGCGGATTCGTAGAGTTTGAGGCGTCCGTGGAGTTCCGGTGGGACGGGAGCGTGAACATGGGCGAGGTCACCTTCGTAGCGGCAGTCGAGCACATGGCCGACGCAGTGAATTTCAGCGAGGAGGGCGGGCATCCCCTCATCTGTCCACACCGAAATGGCGACGCTGCCTGGGTGGCGGGCGACCGCCTCAGTTTTGCCCTTGCAGATGTCATAGGGTGCCGTCGGCTTATCGAGGCGCTGCAAGACAGTATCTACAACATTCGCACCGGCAGTGGCGGCAAGCTGGCGCAACTCGTTGAGAGAATCTTTAACGTCCAAACGATTGAACCCATCGTGCTCAAGCCAGATGAGGATGGTCTTTTCGCTGGTCCGAGTGACGAAAGTCGTCATGCACTGGTGCGGGCGAGGAGATCTAGGGCGGACTCGATGGGGGCGGTTGTCGCAGTCAAATCGATAACAGAAAAATTAAATTGATTGCGGCACCAGGTCAATTGCCTTTTGGCATATTTGCGCGTCGCGGAGACGATCGAATCGCGGCAGCTCGTGAGATCGGTCTCGCCTCGGAGATGGGCTTGAATCTCACGGAACCCAATCGCGCGCGACGCCCACGGGCCCGCGTGCGAAGCCAGTCGGACTTCTTCGAGAACACCCTCGGCGAACATGTGATCGACGTTAGCGGCGATGCGGGCGCGGAGTTCGTCGCGCTCGCGGACAAGCAAAATGCCGCAGAACTCGGACGAGGCAGAAGTCCACTCGCGACGCGATGCAGCAAGCGGGAGGCCTGTCGAAGTCACGATTTCCAGCGCACGACGAACGCGGGACGGGTTACACACGTCGATATTGGCAGGAGCGGCGGGATCGAGCTCGCAAAGCCGGGCGAGGGCCTCGGCAAGCGAAATCGCTTCGATTTTCGCTCGGAGTTCAGAATCCAGAGGAGGCAGGTCGGCAAGACCGTGGGTGAGGGCTTTCAGGTAGAGCCCCGTGCCTCCGACGATAACAGGCAAGCGTTTGCGGGCAACGATCTCGCTCATCGCCGAGCGGGCCGCTGCCGCAAAACGGGCCGCATCGAATGAATCTGTCGCCGGGACCGTGCCAACAAGGTGGTGCGGCACGCGGGCGCGCAAATCCTCGCCGGGTTGCGACGTGAGAATGCCAAGTCCCTCATAGACTTGGAATGCATCGGCACCGATGATCTCGCCGTTGATTTTCTCGGCGAGTTCGGTGGCGAAAAGAGATTTTCCGACTCCGGTGGGCCCCGTCACGATGATCGGACGGAGCCCCGGAGATGATGGCGGGTTATTCCTCAGGCGGACGGGTGCGCTCGCTGCGGCGCTCCTCGACGGCTTTGGCTCCACTGACGACGAGCTTGCGGCTCATGTAGTCCTTGTCATGCAGTTCGGCAACCGCACGCTTGGCTTCGTCCATACTTTGCATTTGAACAAATGCAAAGCCCTTCGACCGGTTGGTATGGCGGTTCATCACGACCTCCACATTCTGCACGAGGCCGACTCCGCTGAATAGCTCAGAGAGGTCGCTCTCTGTCGCATCGAACGAGAGGTTGCCGACGTAGAGACGTGCGGATGTAACTTCGACGGATTCGGGCTTGCGTAGACCGGTTGGACGTCCCGAACGCTCGGAACGATCCGGGCGCGGTGAACGCTCGCGATCCCGGGACGCACCCGATTGGGGGTTCGAAGCCGCGGAGGTTTTTTTCTCCGGGCTGAAGAAACCCAGAATTTTGGCGACGAGGGATTTCTTCTTGGCTTCAGGAGCGTCCAGGCGGACTGTTTCTGAGTTGCTGCGATTCGGACGACGTCCGCCGCGGCGGGATGAGCGGCCGGAGCTGCTCGGTGAGTATTCTGTTGGCATTTCTTTCTCTTGGTTTTGCATTGCGTGGGCAGCGTCCCTGGCATCAGGGTTCTTTCGATCGTCCCTGGCACCAGATGGCCACCCGTTTTTCCTCAGGCGTTGCGCTCCCCCCCGCCGACTGCCTTTTGAAATCGCGGCCCGCAGAGAACATGGATGGCGCTCATGAGCCCGGAACTGCGGATGTTTTTTTTGATCCAACACGCACCGGAGACATTCAGTAAACGCCTGAAGTTACGTAATGCATAGCGGACAACGCCGAGCAGTTCAACCTAAAAACCACGGTATCGGAAGCCGGATGCACGTCGAAGTTATCTTGGGGTAAATCCAAACTGATCAACCCGTTCGAACTGACCGGAAAACGTGGCAGCAATATGTGGGCAGAGGGAAGGCAGAATGGACTGCGAAACATGTCGCGGAGCGGATCTGACGAACCCGATAGAGCCGCATCACTCGGATGGAGCTTCTCCTCTCAAAGAGAACGGCAGCAGAATTCCGCTGCCACAACTCGAAAAGGGACGCGATTGTTAAAAGGTGGCACGCTTCAATCGCTGGGACCGGTATGCCCACAAGAGATGGTGCGGTTTGGGCAAAAAAATGCCCGGTGCCTTGTTTCCAAGACACCGGGCATAATACTGGCAACGACCTACTCTCGCACAACCTAGAGATGCACTACCATCGGCTCAGCAGCGTTTCACTTCCGTGTTCGGAATGGGAACGGGTGGGGCCACTGCGCGGGACCACCAG
>JBBRHN010000151.1:0-6261 GCA_038222685.1 Chthoniobacterales bacterium
TCGTTTCAATTGTGACGGAATCGTCACTTGCGCTTTTGGCGAACATCGGGCGATGCTTCAGCCCGGATGGCAACCGAGGAAACAAGGGAGAGTCTGGAGGCCGGGCGCTACGTGTTCGAACGCACGCTCGGACGCGGCGGCGGCGGGGAGGTGTTTTTGGCGCACGACACGCAGCTTGGGCGTTGGGTGGCCTTGAAGCGGATCCACGCCGGCGGCACCGAGGCGGCCCGTGCGCAGGCAGCAGTGAACGAGGCGAAAAATCTCGCCAGCCTTCAGCACTCGAACATCGTCACGGTGTTCGACTTTTTTACTGATAACGACGACGTGCTTGTTGTGATGGAGTTTATCCACGGGCACACGCTCGACGAGTTGACCGCTCCGCTCACTCTCGAAGACTTTACAGAAGTTGCGCGGCAATCGTTAGAAGGTCTCGGGGCGGCACATTCGCTGGGCATGCTCCACCGCGACATCAAGTGCGGCAACTTGATGCTGGCGGGGTTGAGCACGGGACGGTTTCAGGTAAAAATTCTCGACTTCGGCCTCGCCAAAACGATGGACGCGCCTGCTCTTCAGACAGTCGATCACACTGGCAGTCTCTTTGGCTCGATTTACACGATGGCACCAGAGCAGTTTGAACAGGCGCCACTCGATGAGCGCACCGATCTCTATTCGCTCGGCTGCGTGCTGTTTCGCGCACTTACGCTGACCGACCCGTTTGCCGGAACCTCTGTCGCGGCCGTGATGAACTCCCATTTGGAGCACCGGCACGAGAGCCTCGCAAGCCTCCGTCCCGATCTACCCCCCGCGCTTTGTGCATGGGTGGAACACCTTTTTGCGCGACAACCTGCGGCGCGTCCGGGGACAGCGGCTGAGGCGCGGGCGTTGCTCGATGCCGCGCTCATGCCTCGCCGGCCTTCACGAACGCCCGTCAAGATGGTCCGACCCACTGCTGCGCCGCCGAAGCCGTTTCCGTGGCTCTTGGCTGGCATCATTGTTGCCGCTGTCGCGTTGGCTGGCGGCAGCTTTTGGTTCGTCACTTCGAAGCGCGGGACGGGAGCCCAAGTGCCCGCGCAGGCTGCGAGCGTGCCGCCAGTAACCCAAAAAACCATGCTGCCGACTGATCGTGCGGGGCTCCTCACGCAAGTCGGCAAACGCGTCGCTGTGGAGGGACGCATTGAGCGGCAGGGAGAAAATAAAGCCGGCACGATTCGGTTCCTCAACTTCGCCGGTGCGACCCGCAGCGATTTGACGCTGGTTTTTTTCGTCAACCGTGGAGGCGAGAGCTTTTCTCCAGAACGTCTGAAATCGATGGTCGGTCAGCGGGTCCGCGTCGAGGGCGTCGTTTCGGAGTTTCAATCGAATCCGCAAATCGAGATCGACCGACTCGATCAGATTACCGTGTTGGACGGGCGTTAGTTGCGCAGCCTGTCGGCGACCATAGCGCGCTCTGGCCTGATGCGCATAACGGCGTTGCGCGTTTTAGCGTTGCGCATATCTGCGCAATGAGCGATAAGTCGTTAATGAATCCGTTTGTCTTCGGCAAAATCGTGGAAGAGCCCGACTTCTGTTCCCGTGCAGATTTGGCCGCAGAGTTATCGTCCTGTATCGGGTCCGGTCAGAATGTTGTGGTTTTTGGTCACCGCAGAGTCGGCAAGAGTTCCCTCGTCTTCAATACCTGCCGCGAATTCCCCGCGAGGCTCCCGCTGCTCATTGACCTCTTCTTCTCAAAGGACTCGGCCATGTTTCTTGAGTATTGCTCGAACGCCCTGTTTTCCTTCAACAATCGACGCAAGGGTCTGCTGGAAAAGACGCTGGTGGCATTGCGTCGCATCCGCCCGCAAGTGGAAATGGATCCTCAGTCCGGATTGCCTTCGCTGACTCTGGGCGCTGGCAGCCAGAGTCCGGTGCTTTTGCATCAGACGATTGAGGACTTCTTTGATTTTCTCGGATCGGAGTTCAAGGCCAATCAGATTGTTGTCTGCTTCGATGAGTTTCAAAGCGTCCTCGGCTACCCCGCGGCGTCGGAGTTGCTGGCGAAAATCCGAGCCAAAGTCCAATACCACAAGTTCCCCTACCTGTTTACCGGATCGGACCGCTCCGGAATTCGGAGTATTTTTATAGATCCGGCGTCGCCTTTCTACAAATCTGTGCGCCCCCTTGAAGTGCAAGGCATTCCGAGGGGGGACTTCCAACCCTTTCTGGAACGCAGGTTTTCGACGGGGAAAAGGAAAGTCGCGAACCCCGTATGGGACGACGTGTTTGCGCTCGAAGTTCCCGGCGACATCCAACAAATGTGCGCCGCTCTCTGGGATTGCAGCAGAGCACACTCGACTATCGACTCCACGGTTCTGGGCCGGGCTTACGAGCGCATCTTCGCTTACGAAATCGAGGGATTTCGCTCACTTCTCATGAACCTGACGGCACTTCAGATCAAGGTGCTGAAACGCATCGCTGCGGTCGGCATCGACGACATCTATTCGTTATCCTCTCAGCAACTGATCGGCGCATCCGGTTCATCCATTCGGCGGTCGGTCGGTGCGCTGGTTAAAAAGTGGATTCTGTCCGAAGACGGCGACGAGCTTTACTTCAATAATCCATTTCTGCGCCGGTTCTTGATGACCACGAATATCTGACGCCGTGTTATGACGTTGAGCCCAAACCCTTGCTGCATTCGCGGGAGCTCCAACGTGGCTAGCGGGGAAACGCAAACTGGATTTCGTCAAGGGTCGGGCCAGATTGACCGGCTCGATCAGCTCACCGTTTTGGACGGGCGTTAGTTGCCAAGCATGTCGGCGACCATAGCGCGCTCGTCGGTGAGTTCTTTGTTGGTTGCGGCGATTTTGGATTTTGCGAACTCGTCCATTTCGTAGCCGGTGATGACTTCGTAGGCGCCCGGGGTTGTGGTCTTCACAGGCATTCCGGCCCAGACTTCGGGGTCGAAACCGTAGCGGCCTTCGGATTTGACGGCGATGGAATGGATAGCGCCCGGCGTCGAGAGGTCGCGGACGTGATCGACAAGTGAACTGGCGGCGGACGCGGCGGACGACGCCCCGCGTGCGGCGATGATGGCTGCGCCGCGCTTGCCGACGGTTTCGCAGAAGGCACCTTCCAGCCAGGCCAGGTCGGCGATGACTTCGGTCGCCGGTTTGCCGGAAATTGTGGCGTGCCCGAAGGATGGGAACATAGTCGGGCTGTGATTGCCGTAGATAAAAATGTCCTTCACGTCGGTCGTTGCCACGCCCGCTTTTTTGGCGAGCTGGCTTTGAGCGCGGTTCTGATCGAGGCGAACCATGGCCGTGAAGCGATCCGGCGTGAGGCGACGCGCTTTGCTAGCGGCGATCATGCAATTCGTATTAGCGGGATTGCCGACGACGGCCACGCGAGCATTCTCAGCGGCGACGGCATCGATGATCGAACCTTGGGTGGTAAAGATTTTCCCGTTGTCTTTGAGCAAATCGGCGCGCTCCATTCCCGGGCCGCGGGGCTTTGCACCGACGAGCAGACACCAGTTCGCATCGGCAAACCCGACGTTTGGATCATCTGTGAGCACCATGCCCTGAAGGAGCGGAAACGCACAATCGTCCAACTCCATTGCGACGCCTTCGAGCGCCAGCATCGCTTTTTCGACAGGCACTTCGATCAACTGCAAGATCACTGGCTGATCCGGGCCAAACATGGCGCCGGAGGCGATTCGTGGAAGGAGGGCGTATCCGATCTGACCCGCAGGGCCAGTCACAGCAACTTTGATGGGAGATTTCATATACATTAGATAAACTAATAGTCCCTCGCGCGGGAATCGAGCACTTTTTCTAAGAAGTTTTCAGAGGGGCGCTGGGATGATCGTTACATCAAGTGGCGCAAACCGCCCGGAAGGCAAAAAGGTGTCCCATAAAATAGAATCAACGCCAAATGCGTCAGGCAATTGATGCGTCGGAGGGGTGCCAACTATCACAGTCGGCGTGGAAAAGAAGAGTGATGTTTGGAAAGCGGTTGGCGAGGAGGATGAGTTTGCGCATGAGGGCGGTGGGGGCGGGTGTTTTTTGGTTTGCCGGCTGCGCGGAGGCGTTAATAGAGAGGGATGTGGCGGGAGGCGACGGGGGCGGAAGGGCGCAGGAAAAGGAACATGGGGATGGCCAAGGAGAGCGAAATTCGACGGCTGAAAGCAGTTCTTGCAAATTGTATGGATTGACCTCGGGCGTGGAGGGGGGCGATCTGAATTTGGGTCATTCTGTTAATTCTGTCCAAAATCCGCTTTCGGCCTAAATTAATGGCTCATGCGCATCATCGTCACGGGACTCATTGGCCAGTATGCCTTCGGCGGGGTGACGTGGGATTATATGCAATATGTGCTGGGATTTCGGAAACTCGGGCATGAGGTTTGGTATCTTGAAGACACGTCTGCGTGGGCGTATGATCCGGTCAAGCAGGAGCCGAGTGCGGATTGCTCGCACAATGTGGGTTACCTTGAGCGGGTGATGCATGAGTTTGATTTGGGAGATCGGTGGATTTATCGCAATGGGGCGGACGGGGCTTACTTTGGGGTTACCGACACGGCGCAGGCGGAAAAAATCATCACTTCCGCCGATGTGCTCGTGAATGTGTCCGGCGCTTGCTGGCTGCGGGAGCCGACGGCGGCGATTCCGCTCAAGCTCTTTCTCGACGGTGATCCGATGTTCACGCAGATCGGACTCGTTAACAGCGGCAAGACGGAGTTCACGGAACGAATCGCGGCGCACGAACGGCATTTTTCGTTTGGTATGAATATTGGGCGGCCGGGATGTGGGGTTCCGACGGCGGGCTTGCGATGGCGTCCGACGGTGCAGCCGATTGCGACGGAGTGGTGGGACAAATCGCTGATGCCTGCCGGCTCGCGGCACGTGGCGGCGGATGCGTGGACGACGGTGATGAACTGGGCGAGCTATGCGCCGAAGGATTTTGAAGGGGCGACTTACGGGCAGAAGGATATCGAGTTCGAGCGTTTCGTGGAAATGCCGCGCCTCACGGAAGAGCGATTCGTGCTCGCGATGGGGCAGGGGATTGGGCAAAACCGGCCCACGGAGCGGCTGGAGGAGATTGGTTGGAAGATCATCGAGCCCGATATTCACATTCCCGACTACGCGACGTATCACGAATTTCTCCACCGCTCGAAAGGCGAATGGAGCGTCGCAAAAAATGGTTACGTCCGCTCGCGCAGCGGATGGTTCAGTTGTCGGAGCGCGTGTTATCTCGCGGCTGGTAAACCGGTGGTGGTGCAGGATACGGGCTGGACGGATCACCTTCCGTCCGGCGACGGCGTGCTGGCTTTTTCGACTCCGGAAGAAGCGGCGTCGGCGATTGATCGCGTGGCAAAAAACTATTCGCATCACTGCGAGGCCGCTCGGGCGTATGCTGAGAAACACTTCGATGCAGCGAAAGTCTGCGCGGAGCTTCTTGAAAAATGAATTTTTCCCAATCCGCTCTCGTTATCGTCGGGCACGGCTCCACTCAGAACCCGGACTCCAGCGCACCGACGCTTGTTCACGCCAACGAAATCCGGCGGCGGGGGATTTTTGCTGAGGTCGTGACGTGTTTTTGGAAGGAAGAGCCGTCGTTTCGCGAAGTGCTTCGCACGATCGATAGCAAGGACATCTATGTTGTGCCGAACTTCATCAGCGAGGGGTATTTCACGCAGACGATTATTCCCCGCGAGCTTGAGCTTTCCGGTCCGCTGACTCAGCGCGACGGGCTTGTGATTCGCTATTGCGAGCCCACAGGCAACCACGCGCGCATGACGGAGCTCCTCACGCAACGCGCGGTGGAAGTCGCTCCCGGTGTGCCGCCGGCCGAAACAAGCCTGCTCATCGTCGGGCACGGGACAGGGCTCAATGACAACTCTGCGAAGGCGGCGAAACATCAGGTGCAAGTGATTTCAGAAGCGGGCCATTACGCCGAAGTCATCGCAACTTACATGGAAGAGGCTCCGTTGATTGCGGAGTGGGATCAACTCACGTCACAGAAAAATGTCGTGGTCGTTCCGTTTTTCATTTCTGACGGACTTCACAGTTATCAGGACATTCCGGTGCTGCTCGGGATCAATGAGGAAATCGGGGCGGCAGTGAGCCAGGCAGAGGTTTTTCTGCAAAACCCGCACGATCTGCGGAACAAGCGGCTTTTTTATGCGAGCGCGATTGGGACGGATCCGGGTTTTGCGGACATCATTCTCGATCAAGCGCGGGCATTCTCTGTATTGCCTTGAGGGAGCGGGGCGGTTTAAATCCGCCG